>JAURXE010000289.1 GCA_030654635.1 Pseudomonas sp. | reverse complement strand
TCACTGCCCACTCCCTACTCCCCAGCTATCTTCGGCAAATGCCAGCGTTTGAAACAGCTGGGTATTTTTGGGAATTAACGCGTAATCGCACAACGCCATAAACGGCGCATCGGTCTTGCCGTCGCCCGCGTCATCGTTAGCGCGCGAAGCCACGTCTTTAACCAGCTGGGCGCCCATGTTTTCGAAGCGGTCTTTCAGCTCGATTTCTTTGGCAACCGAAACACCGTCTTTGGTGATGGTTGGCGCGCCGTAGCTCTTCTCGATGATCACGTTACGGCCCTTAGGCCCGAGAGTGGCTTTTACTGCGTCAGCCAGAACATTGACACCGGCAAGCATTTTCTTACGGGCGGAATCGCCAAACTTAACTTCTTTTGCAGCCATGATGGTTATGCCTCAATTCGTTTCGTGGAACAGAATTCGTCGCGACCTCGGGCTGGTTTCAGCCGGCAAGCGTCAGCGCGCTCTCAGTGTTTAACTGCTTAGTCTTCAACTACGGCGAGAATTTCGCTCTCGCCCATTACCAACAGCTCTTCGCCGTCGACTTTGATGGCGTTGCTGCCGGAGTACGGGCCAAACACCACTTTGTCGCCAACCTTAACGGCCAGGGCGCGCACTTCGCCGTTGTCCAACACTTTGCCGGTACCAACAGCCAGGATTTCACCACGGTTCGGCTTTTCGGCAGCAGAGCCCGGCAGCACGATGCCGCCTGCGGTTTTCGATTCTTCTTCGCTGCGACGGATTACGACGCGGTCATGCAGAGGACGAAGCTTCATTGTCGACTATCTCCCAAGTAAGGTGGTTTAAAGCCGCCGGCCACATGCCGGCTGGTTAATGCATCCGGCGTTGCCGGTTGCGCGCAGCAGGGCTGCACGCAGAAGACTGAGTGTCGTTGCCGACACAAACCTTGCGGTGACAACTACATAAGGGCATCGCTGGGCATTTCAAGGATCAAGCTAAAAAAACTTCAGGAATCACGGTGTTCAAACTCGCCCTCAATCACGTTCGGCGGGCGCTGCCCGGTACGCGCTTGCAGGTCATCGGCAAAGGCTCGCTGACGTAGCGCTTGCTCGGCGGCGCGCTGACGCAACTTATTCACCAACAAGCGGCGGGTAAAGGGCAACAAACAGAACAGGCCAAAAATGTCGCTGATAAAACCCGGTAGCAACAGCAAGCCGCCGCCCACCGCAATCAGCAAGCCCTCAAACACTTCCTGTTCAGGCAACTCGCCACGGGCCAAGCGCTCACGGGCACGCAACGCCGTGGCAAGGCCGGCGATGCGCAGCAGCACGCTGCCCAGCAGCACCCCGGCAATAATCAGCAGCAACGCGGGGAAAAACCCAATCGCGGCCTGCACTTGGGTGAAGACATACAGTTCCAGTACCGGAAACAGCAAAAACAGCAGCAAAAAAACGCGCATCAAAACCATCCTTAAACGGAAGCAGTACTTCCCGAAGTTAATAAATGCTGTCGCCAGCACCCAAATTCAAGCCGGCAAGGCTCCGCCGGTCGGCCAAGCGTCGGCCCGCGCCAACGCCACCAAGGCCTGACGCACCTCCAGCGGGGTGCTGCAAGGCTGCGGAAAAGCCAACCAATGCAGCACCGTACCGATACGCAGGTGCAGGCCTTCGCTGTCGAGCCCGACCAGTTGCGCGAGCGGTTCCATGGGCAGGCCGTTGAGGGCCACATAGTGGGCGATGGCCGCCGCGTGATCGGCATTCATATGCGCCAGCATGCTTTGCTCTTGGGCACCGGCAAAGGGGTTGGCCAGCGCCACTTCATCCAGCCAATGAATCGCGCCAAAGCCGCCGATATAGCGCCAGCGCACCGGCTCAAGCCGCCAGAAATCAAAATCATGGGCCTGATGGTAGTTTTGCGCGGTGGGGAAATAGCGATAATAACGGGCGGCAGCCGCCGCTATTTCGGCGTCATCTTCCAGTTGCTTGGCCTCGGCCAACAGCGTCAAGCGTCCCGCCGCCTGCACATCAGGGGCGCCACGTTCACCGACCAACAACGAGCACTTGGGCTGCAGCTGCAGGTTATGGGTGTGCTGGGCAATGCGGCTAATCAGCAGCAGCGGCCGACCCTGGTCGTCGAGGCAATAAGGCACCACTGATCCGAATGGGAAGCCCGGCATCACTTTTGAATGGGTAGAAAGCACTGCTTGGTATTCCTTGAGCAGCAATTCTCGGGCATTCTTTATCGTCTTAACGCTCAACTTGTGACTCCTCGTACAGAATTCGTCATAAACGGACAGGCGCTCAGCACTCAGGTTCTGCGGCACCAACGGGGTAATTAGCTTTAACCATTGGGGGAATATTCGATGCAACTACAAGATAAAGTCATCATCATCACCGGCGGCTGCCAGGGTCTGGGTCGCGCCATGGCTGAATACCTGGCCGGTAAAGGCGTCAAGCTGGCGCTGGTCGACCTCAACCAAGAGAAACTCGATGAAGCCGTAGCCGTGTGCAAGGCCGCCGGCGTTGAAGCCCGCGCCTACCTGTGCAACGTCGCCAATGAAGAACAAGTGACCCATATGGTCGCACAGGTTGCCGCCGATTTCGGCGCCATCAACGGCCTGATCAACAATGCCGGGATTCTGCGCGACGGCCTGACCATCAAGGTCAAAGATGGCGAGATGACCAAACTCAGCCTGGCCCAGTGGCAAGCGGTGATCGACGTCAACCTGACCGGGGTGTTCCTCTGCACCCGCGAAGTGGCGGCTAAGATGATCGAGCTGAAAAACGAAGGCGCTATCGTCAATATCTCCTCGATCTCGCGCGCCGGCAACATCGGCCAGGCCAACTATTCGGCGGCCAAAGCCGGCGTGGCGGCCGACACCGTGGTCTGGGCCAAAGAACTGGCTCGCTATGGCATCCGCGTGGCAGGCGTAGCACCGGGCTTTATCGAAACCGAAATGGTGGCCAGCATGAAGCCCGAAGCTTTGGAGCGTATGTGCTCCGGCATCCCGCTCAAGCGTATGGGCAAGCCGGCAGAGATCGCCCACTCGGTGGCTTACATCCTGGAAAACGACTACTACACCGGTCGTATCCTTGAACTGGACGGCGGCCTGCGTCTGTAATCACAGCCTCGCACGCAACAACAAAAAGCCCCGCACTCGGCCTGAGTGCGGGGCTTTTTTTGTCGCGAAGAACTACATCGAGTGACTACCAGCCAATCCCCAAGCCCAGCATGTACTGGCGATCCGCCGAAGTCTGCCCCAGCCCGCGGGTTTGATTAAGCTCATACAGCAGGGAAATCCGCGCCCACTCATTGACCCGGTAACGCAAACCCGCCTCGCCCTCGAACACGTAGTCGACCTGATCAACCAGCGGCAAGGCCACCTGGCCGGTGCTGTACAGCTCGACCCGGGTACCGGCCAGCAAGCGTTTGTAATCCCACTCCAGGCTGCCGGCATCGAACCGGGTAGTGCCGGGATTGTCCGCAGAAGCATCGGCGTGCAGCTGGTAGCGCTGATACTGACCGATCAGTTCGAAACGCCCCAGTTCGTTGTCCCAAAAACGATAGCCTGGACCTATGCCGTAAGAACTCACCCGGTCAATCGACTCAAACTCATCACGCTGCTCATGCAGGCTGCTGCGCACAAACCATTGCTCG
>JAURXE010000287.1 GCA_030654635.1 Pseudomonas sp. | reverse complement strand
CGAGCAATTGCGTGAAGCCACCATCGAGGATGTCGGCGGCCTGATCGAACTGATCAGCCCGCTGGAGGAGCAGGGCATTCTGGTGCGCCGCTCCCGTGAGGTGCTGGAGCGCGAGATCGAGCAGTTCAGCATCGTCGAGCGTGACGGCTTGATCATCGCCTGCGCGGCGCTCTATCCGATTGCCGACTCAACGGCCGGTGAGCTGGCCTGTCTGGCGGTCAACCCGGAGTACCGGCATGGCGGCCGTGGCGATGAGCTGCTCGAGCGGATCGAGGAGCGCGCCCGGACGCAGGGATTGCAGACGCTGTTTGTACTGACCACCCGCACCGCCCACTGGTTTCGCGAGCGCGGCTTTCAGCCCAGCGGCGTCGAACGACTGCCGGCGGCGCGCGCCTCGCTGTACAACAATCAGCGTAACTCCAAGGTCTTTGAGAAGGCGCTGTAGCAGGCGGCGGGAAAACTACTGCGCTCGGTTATGCGGCGTTAAAAACAGGCTCGGACAACGCGCTTGCCCGCTGAACGCACTTCAGTGCGGCCCGGAGGGCGAGCGCAGCGAGTACTGCTCATTTACAACCCGTAAACTCCGCGTCCTCGCCTGTTTTTGCCTTGCCTAACCTTCGCTCGCTACGTTTTCACACCGCCTGCTGGAACGGCCTCGGCGCGCAGCGCCAGCCCGCCAAAATAGCTTCAGGCGCTTTTTTGCAGATACAGCTTGAACTGCTCTTCGCCATCGACCCAGCCGGCTTCCCAGGCAGCCGCCAATACGTCGGCTGCGGAGGGTTGTAGCTGCAGCTGTTGGCCGGTCAGGCCGGCCATGTAACCTTGTTGGTAAGCCTTGTTGAGGCTGTCCAAACTCCAGTCCTGGTCGGTATCGGGGAGCGCGGAAGGCGCCATGTTGAGGCTCGCAGTGAAAGTTCACTGCCTATGCTAGCTGCCTTGGCGGGGCAAGCCGAGCGGCGCTTGAGTGAATGCCGAGTAGGTTTGCGCATTTGTGACGAGCTCGACGACTGCGCAAGCTCGCCGCGCCTTTGGCGGGTTACGCCACTAGGTGGCTAACCCGCCCTACACCTGCACCCTATACCTGCAAGATGCTCGCTTGATAGGCCGCCACGAAGTCTTCGAAGCTGCCGGCCGGCTCGCTTTCCATGCGTGCCTGAGCGGCCAGCGACTCGCTGACACTGGCGCTAAACGCCGCTTGTTCGGCGGCGCTCAGCGGTTGGCTGCGCAAATACTCGGCATGCACGCGGCTCTGGCGCAAGGAGAACTGGGCAAAGCTTTCGCCGTGCTCGCGCAGCTGGGCCAGCACCTGGGCCGAAGGCGTCAGGCTCGGGTCGGCCACCTTGGCCTGTTGTTGCGCCAGGCTGTCGATATGGGCATGAGTGCCATGACTCTGGTCGAGCAGCGCCGCCACCCGCTGAATACTGTCGAGCAACTGCTGCGCCAAGACCGTCAGCTCAATCGGCTGACCCTGATGCTGCAAATGCAGGCCGGGACGTCGGCCTTCCTTGACCACTTTGAGGAAGTTGCCGGTGGCGGCGTGGCATTCCTCGCTGCTCAGCAACGGGCTGTCCTGCAGGGCGCAGAACAGCAGGAAGGCATCGAGAAAGCGCGCTTCAAGCAGATCGATGCCCAGAGGTAGGAAGGGATTGATGTCCAGGCAGCGGGCCTCGACGTATTGCACGCCGCGGGCCACCAGCGCCTGAATCGGCCGCTCGCCGGTGTCGGTGACGCGCTTGGGGCGGATGCTCGAGTAGTACTCGTTCTCGATCTGCAACACGTTGGTGTTGAGCTGCAGCCACTGGCCGTCTTTCTGCGTGCCGATCTCGGCATAGGCAGGGTAGGGCGTGGCCACGGCTTGGCGCAGGCTATGGATGTAGCTGTCGAGGTCGTTGTAGCAAGGCGTCAGACCGCTCTGGGCGCTGCTCTGGTAACCCAGGTCGCTCATCCGCAAGCTGGTGGCGTAGGGCAGGTACAGGGTGTCGGCATCCAGCTGTTGCAACTGGTGCGGGCGGCCGCGCAGGAAACCGGCATCCAGGGCCGGCGAGGCGCCGAACAGGTACATCAGCAGCCAGCTGTAGCGGCGGAAATTACGGATCAGGCCGATATAGCGCGCCGACTGATAGTCGCGGGCACTGTGCTGATCGCCATCCAGGCTTTGCAGCAGCGGCCAAATGGCTTCGGGCAGCGAGAAGTTGTAATGAATGCCGGCGATGCACTGCATGCTCTTGCCGTAGCGCAGGGCCAAGCCCTGGCGATACACGTACTTGAGTTTGCCGATATTCGAGCTGCCATAGCGGGCGATCGGAATCTGCTCCTCGCTCGGCAGCGGGCAGGGCATCGACGGGCTCCACAGCAGCTCGTCGCTCAACTGGCTGTAGGCAGCGCGGTGAATCTGCTCGAGATCCGCCAGGGTTTGCGCGGCATCCGGCTCGGCGGGGGTGATGAACTCCAGCAACGACTCGGAATAGTCGGTGGTGATCTGCGCATGGGTCAGGGCCGAACCCAGGGCTTGCGGGTGCGGGGTGAGCGCCAGTTGACCGGTCGCATCGACGCGCAGGCATTCGCGCTCAATGCCATGCAGGCATTGGTTGAGCAGTGGCAGGTTGGCAGGTTCGGCTAAAAGGCCTAAGCGACGGGGCAGCAGAGAGTTCAAAATGCGATTCCTTGAAGGCAGCCCTTCACACGTCAGTCGCCCCAATATGGGGACGCCACGGCCGCTGTACAAGGGCCAACAGCTAACCGCAGTTATTGCCGGCTGCTGTGACGCGAGCGTTCAGCGACTTGTCGTGCGGGTTTTAGCCAAGCCTAGCGCACAAGCTTTAAGGTTACTTGCTTGGCTGCGACAGGCATGTAGGCCTTACTCGCCATACACATTGCTGGACTCTGGGAGTCCAGCCAAAGCTCCGCGGTTTACTTCTTTTTCATCTGTTTGGCGCCGGCAAACAGCGCGGCCATGCCAGCGTTGGCGGGCGCCGGTTTGTCCTGGCTGGAATGCCGTTCGGTACGCGGCGCGTTGCCCTTGTTGCCGCCGCGAGGGCCTTCGATTTTCTCGCCGGGCGTGTCGCCCATGCGCATGCTCAGGGCCACGCGGTTACGCGGGATGTCCACTTCCATGACCTTGACCCGCACTATGTCGCCGGCCTTGACCACTTCGTAAGGGTCTTTGACGAACTTCTCCGACAACGCCGAGATATGCACCAGACCGTCCTGATGCACGCCGATGTCGACGAAGGCGCCGAAGTTGGTCACGTTGGTGACCACGCCTTCCAATTGCATGCCGAGTTTTAGGTCTTTAAGGGTTTCGACGCCCTCCTGGAACTCGGCGGTCTTGAACTCGGGTCGCGGGTCGCGGCCGGGCTTTTCCAGCTCCAGCAGAATGTCGCTGATGGTGGTCAGGCCAAATTTCTCGTCGATGTACTGCTTGGGATCGAGGCGTTTGAGGGTGCTGCTATCGCCGATCAGCGAGCGAATATCGCGGCCGGTATCCAGGGCTATGCGTTGCACCAAAGAGTAAGTTTCCGGGTGCACGGCCGAGGCATCCAGGGGGTTGTCGCCATTCATCACGCGCAGAAAACCGGCGGCTT
>JAURXE010000274.1 GCA_030654635.1 Pseudomonas sp. | reverse complement strand
GAGGTGATCAAGGTGGCGCTACCAGAACAGGCGCGCACCCTGCACCGGCTGCTCGGTAGCCGTGGTGATCGCCCGCAGGTACGCCACACGGCGGCCAATCCGCTGGCCCTGGACGTGCTGGTGGTCGACGAAGCCTCGATGGTCGACCTTGCAATGATGGCCAAACTGCTCGACGCCCTGCCCGCTAACGGTCGCCTGATTCTGCTCGGCGACAAGGACCAACTGTGCGCCGTGGAAGCTGGCGCGGTATTCGCTGAACTGTGCGGCGGCCGTGGTTTCAACGCCAGCGCCGCCGCCGACTTGCAGCGCCTGACCGGGCAGAGCGTGCCGGTCGAGGCACCGACATCCATGCTCGGCGATGCCGTGGTGCTGCTCACCCACAGCCACCGGTTTGCCGGTGACAGCGGCATTGGTGAACTGGCGCGGCGGATCAACGGCGGCGACGCGCGCGGTACCTTGAGCCTGTTGCAGGAAGGTCGTAGCGACCTGCACTGGCAGTCGGCACCGACCCCAGCGGCGTTGCTGACGCGGATTGAACAGGGTTACGAAGGCTATCTGCAGGCCGCGCGGGCCGGTGAGCCAGCGGCGGCCTTTGCCGCGTTCAACCAGTTCCGCGTGCTCACCGCCCAGCGCGAAGGCGCGTTCGGCGTGAGTGGTCTCAACGAGGCGTTGGAGGCACGCTACAAGCGCCGTTTCAAACTGGCCGAGCGCGAGCGCTGGTACGCCGGGCGGGCGGTGATGGTGCAGAGCAATGACTATGCCCTGGGCCTGTTCAACGGCGATATCGGCATCTGCCTGATGACCGACCAGGGCCTGCGCGTGCTGTTCGAGAGCGAAGAGGGTTTCCGCACCTTCACCACCGCACGCCTGCCCAGCCACGAAACCGCGTTGGCGATGACCGTGCACAAGAGCCAGGGTTCGGAGTTCAGCGAAGTGCTGCTGGTGCTGCCCGAACAACCCAGCCCGTTGCTGACTCGCAGCCTGTTCTACACCGGCATCACCCGCGCCAAGCACAAGGTCGAAATCTGGGCGTTGGCGCCGCGCATCAGTGAAGCTGTTAACACCAAAGCCGAGCGTGCGGCGGGATTGGCGTTGCGTCTGGCGTTAGTGCAATCGATTGGTGTGAGCAGTTCCGGCGCGGCGGTGGTCAGCAGCGAGCAATTGGCGTTGTTTTGAATGCTGCACGGCAGGTTTGCGGCAATACAGTAGCGTTGGCTAGGCAGTTGCGAGGTTGTGGGATGCTTCGCTAGGCAGGCTGGATTTCTTGCCCTAATCTCTGCAAGCCTAGGGAGATTGCCTTAATGCCTTACAGTCTACTCAGATGCATATTATTGGCTGTTTGCCTGCCCGTTAGCGCCTTTGCGGAACCACTGAGTTTGGTTACAGGTGAGAACTATGCGCCATTTACCGGCAGCGATTTACCCGGTGGTGGGATGCTGACGCAGATCGTCCAAGCGGCCTTTGCCCAGCAAGGTATCAGCACGGAATTGGTTTGGCTGCCATGGAAGCGTGGCTACCTTGCTGTCACGCAGGGCAAGTATGCCGCCACCTTCCCATACGTCCATACTCCCGAGCGCGAGCAGGAATTTTTTTATTCCGAGCCGGTGTACACCTTTAACCAGCGTTTATACAGCCGCGCTGGCGAGGTCTATGAGCCGGATAATTTATCGGCACTGGCCGGTAAGCGGTTTTGTTATCCGTTGGGCTGGCAGCCTCCCGCCGCCGTTGAACAGATGATCGAACGTGGCGAACTTACCCGGCATGCACCTAAGAGTTTGGATGCCTGCGCTCAGTTATTACTGCTACAGCGCGATGATTTTTTTTTGGCTAACACCCCGTTGGGCGATATTGTCTTGCGCCGGATGGGAGAGTCGCGAGCAGCTCTGCGCACTTCAACTGCAAGCTTTCCGACGAATACCTTGCACTTCATCGTCCCGCGCAACAATCCGCAGGCCAGCAATATGTTGCACAGCTTCAACCAAGGCTTGGCGGCGCTGCAGGCGAGTGGCAAATATCAGCAACTGATGGAGCTGTATTTGCAGCAACACGCGGACAGTAACTGAGGGGGAATGCTTGCCGCCATTGCTTCGCGAGGCGCGAGCAGGGAGGCGAGCGGGGCGTTCAGGTTCGGTTATTGAAGCCCTGCTTCCCAGCCCTCCCTTGCAGAGCTGCTCTACTGCTGCTGCGTGCCTCACTCGCCGGGAATATCCTTGCGCAGTTTTAGCGGCTCGAGTGGCTGGCGTTTCTTGGCCATGGCAGTGCGCATGCGGATATTGATGGCTTCGACGCCGAGCGAGAAGGCCATGGCGAAGTACACATAGGCCTTGGGCACATGCACGTCGAAGGCTTCGGCGATCAGCACTGTGCCGACCAGGGTCAGAAACGACAGCGCGAGCATCTTCAGGCTCGGGTGGCGGTCGATAAAGTCGCTGATGCTGCCGGCCGCCGCCATCATCACCATGACCGCGACCACGATCGCCGCGATCATGACCGGCACGTTACTGACCATGCCGACGGCGGTGATCACTGAGTCCAG
>JAURXE010000249.1 GCA_030654635.1 Pseudomonas sp. | reverse complement strand
AGCTGAGCGAGGACTTGGTGCTGCTGGCGCCGGTGGTTGAAGCGGATGGCAGCCTGACGCTGGATATGGGTAATAGGTTGAGCTTCTCTCTGCTCAATGTGGCGCTCGAACCCGGTGTTTCAGGAGCGTCGGCGGGCCGGGCGCCGGCTAATCTGAACCTTGAGGTGCTGATTGCGGCGAGTTTCAGTGGGCGCAATTACCCCGAGGGCTTGGCGTTGCTGTCGGCGGTGATGGGCTTTTTTCAGGCCACGCCGTTGTTTAATCGCCAGCATTTTGCAGCCTTGCCCGAGGGCATCGAACTGATCAGCCTGGAGCTGCGCAGCCTGGGCCATGCCGAGCTGCAACAGCTGTGGACGGCGCTCAATACCGGCTATCGGCCGTCGTTGCTCTACAAGGTGTGGGTGCTGGCGGCGGGCTGAGGCACAGCCACCTCAGCGCGCCGCAGCCTCAAAGTTGTCGGTTTGGGCCATGGCCCAGATGTGCGGATAAAACTCACAGTCCCCTTCGACTTAACCCGCCGGGGCCCAGCGCGGGCTCTGCTGCGTGGCTTGCAGCCGGATTAGCGGGCTTGGTCGCACGGCGCAGCCTTTGCTTGGCGCCGGTGCCGGGCCTGCCCGCTGGGCTGTGCCGGCGGTTTTAGGCGGCGCGGCTGGGGAACTCGCAGCGCGGTTCGGCGGTCGGAGGCTGTGCGCGTGCTGTCGGCGCGGCTGTTGTTTGATCCTGATTTGGCGGCTTTTTAGCGGGCCAGTTCTGGCCAAAATTCTTAGTTCGGTGGGCATTTAGCGGTGCGGTCTGAGGCGTTGCCTCGGGCTTTTTATGCTGCGGGCCGACCAATAATCGCGAGTATTGAATATGTTGGAACAATCTTTAAAACAGTTGGAACAGTTGGTGACCGGCCTGGTAAAGGCCAATCAAAACCTGCACGAGGGCAACGCGCAGTTAACCGCGCAGTTGCAGCAAGTCAAGGAAGAGAACGAAAGCCTGCAGCTCAGCGCCCTTGAGCAAGACGACCAGCACAGCGCCACTATCGCGCGGATTCAGGCCTTGGTGGCCGTGGCTTCGGCTGGGCAGGGTGGTGCCGGCTCG
>JAURXE010000244.1 GCA_030654635.1 Pseudomonas sp. | reverse complement strand
CAGCTCCTGATCTTCATTATCGAGCAGAATCAGCAGGTCGATGTCGGAGTGCGGATGCAGCTCGCCACGGCGATAGCCGCCGACGGCCACCAGGCTGATGTCGGCCTCGCGGCTCCAGTCGAAGCGCGCCCAGGCTTCGCGCAGTATCTGGTCAACGCACCAGGCGCGGTCTTCGATCAGTCGGCGAATTTCCCGGCCGCTGTTGAAGCGCTCATTGAGCACCGCATTGATCTGCCGCAGGGCTTTTTTAAAGGCCCCAATCGGGCTGGCTTTGAGCGCTAATTCAGCCTGGAACTGACCGCGGTCGAACAAATCGGGATCCACCTGCGGCATACAACGGCTTTCCTTTTAAAAGTAGCGCTCAAAGTGGGCGATTAAGCCGAGATGCGCGGCAGGGTGTCGTCTTGACGCAAGGTGAAGATTTCATAGCCGGTGGCAGTCACCAAAATGGTGTGCTCCCACTGGGCTGAAAGCTTGCGGTCCTTGGTGATGGCGGTCCAGCCATCACCAAGCAGACGGGTTTCGGCGCGGCCCTGGTTAATCATCGGCTCAATAGTGAGGGTCATGCCTTCTTTGAGTTCCATGCCGGTGCCGGCACGGCCGTAATGCAGCACTTGCGGCTCTTCATGAAACACTGCGCCAATGCCATGGCCGCAGTATTCGCGCACCACTGAATAACCGTTTTTCTCGGCGTGTTTCTGGATCACTTCACCAATGTCGCCAAGACGCACACCCGGTTTTACCAGAGCGATGCCCTTGTACATGCACTCTTGGGTGATGCGGGCGAGCTTCTCGGCCCACTCGCTGACCTTGCCGACCATGTACATCTTGCTGGTGTCGCCGTGGTAGCCGTCTTTGATGACGGTGACGTCGATGTTCAGCACGTCGCCATCTTTAAGCGGCTTCTCGTTGGGGATGCCGTGGCACACCACGTGGTTGATCGAGGTGCAGATCGACTTGGGGAAGCCTTTGTAGTTGAGCGGCGCGGGAATCGCCTGCTGCACGTTGACTATAAAGTCGTGGCAGATGGTGTTGAGCTGGTCGGTGGTCACGCCTGGTTTGACGTGCTCGCCGATCATCTCCAGTACTTCGGCGGCGAGGCGGCCGGCAATACGCATTTTTTCGATTTCAGCTGGCGTCTTAATAGTGACGGTCATGCGGGCTCTCTCAGTGCGCTGGACGCAAGGCAGGAATACACAAAGGCGCGATTCTAACAGACCCAGGCGGTCGAGCCACCCAGTGCCGTTGCAGTTATCGATAGCCTTTAACAGGCCGTTGAAAAACTACTGCGCTAGGCCATGCGGCGTTGAAATCAGCCTCAAAATGCTCATGTACTACTCGTACACTGTGCTTTTTCGGCTGATTTCGCCTTGCCTAGCCGTCGCTCGCTACATTTTTCAACGGTCTGTTAGCGGTTTCGCTGCGGGCGATCTTGTGATATAAAGTGCGCCGCTTTACGGGCAGTGCCGGTAGAGCTTAAACCCACACACGTATCGACACGGTGACCTGGGTGCTTGTAGAGAGACTCTGCAAGTTGGTCATTGGGATGCGTGGAGGCCTAACCCTATTTAATTTAAGGAACGACCATGTCCCACGTAAATATGCGCGATATGCTGAAGGCCGGTGTGCACTTCGGTCACCAGACCCGTTACTGGAACCCGAAAATGGGTAAGTACATTTTCGGCGCGCGTAACAAGATCCACATCATCAACCTTGAAAAAACCCTGCCGATGTTCAACGAAGCTTTGGCTTTCGTTGAGAAACTGGCTTCGGGCAAAAACAAAATCATGTTCGTCGGCACCAAGCGTGCTGCTGGCAAGATCATCCGCGAAGAAGCTGCTCGTTGTGGCTCGCCGTTCGTTGATCACCGTTGGTTGGGCGGCATGCTCACCAACTACAAAACCATCCGTGCCTCGATCAAGCGCCTGCGCGATCTGGAAATTCAGTCGCAAGACGGCACTTTCACCAAGCTGACCAAGAAAGAAGCGCTGATGCGTTCCCGTGATCTGATCAAATTGGATCGCAGCCTGGGTGGTATCAAGGATATGGGCGGCCTGCCTGACGCATTGTTCGTTATCGACGTTGATCACGAACGCATTGCCATCACCGAAGCCAACAAGTTGGGCATTCCGGTTATCGGCATCGTCGACACCAACAGCAGCCCAGAAGGTGTTGATTACATCATTCCAGGTAACGATGACGCCATTCGCGCCATCCAGCTGTACATGGTTGCCATGGCTGATGCGGTAATCCGTGGTCGCAACAATGCTAATGGCGGCACAGTGCTGGCTGAAGAGTTTGTTGCTCAAGCACCGGCTGCTGAAGCTGCCGAAGGCTGAGTAAAAGACGCCTAGCGTCTGTCAGTACGCAAAAAGGGGGCTAAGCCCCCTTTTTGCCACTCGCGAATTGATCATCCGGATACCGGGTGAAATGGTGAGAGCTGCGGCCCAGGCCTCTGTTTACGTAACACCAAGAATTGATCGCCCGGATGCTCGGGTGGAATGGTTAAAACCTATCCAAGAGGATTTTAGACATGGCAGAAATTACAGCAGCAATGGTTAAAGAACTGCGCGAGCGCACTGGCGAAGGCATGATGGATTGCAAAAAGGCCTTGACTAAGGCCGGCGGCGACATCGAAAAAGCCATCGACGATATGCGTGCATCTGGCGCCATCAAGGCTGCCAAGAAAGCCGGTAACGTGGCTGCCGAAGGTGCTATCGCGGTCAAGTTGAGCGATGACAACAAGACTGCCGTGATCATGGAAGTGAACTCGCAGACTGACTTCCTGGCCCTGCAGGACGACTTCAAGAAGTTCGTTAGCGACAGCATCGACCAGGCTCTGGCCGAGAAGCTGACCGACGCTGCTCCACTGGTTGCCTCACGCGAAACTGCTCGGGTTGAGCTGGTTGGTAAAGTAGGCGAGAACGTCAATATCCGTCGTTTGACCCGTGTTGAAGGCGACGTGTTGGGTGCTTACCTGCACGGCAACAAGATCGGCGTAATCGTTTCCCTGAAGGGTGGCGACAGTGAATTGGCTCGCGACATTGCCATGCACGTAGCGGCAAGCAACCCAGAGTTCCTGCACACCTCTGAAGTGTCTGAAGAGGCTGTTGCTCGCGAGAAGGCTGTTTTCATGAGCCTGAACGAAGACAAAATGAAGGGTAAGCCAGCTGAAATCGTTGAAAAAATGATTGCTGGTCGCATTCAGAAGTTCCTCGCCGAAGCCAGCTTGGTTGAGCAGCCTTTTGTTAAGAATCCAGAGGTGACTGTTGGTGCTCTGGCCAAGAAAGCCGGCGCTGAAATCATTTCGTTCACCCGCTACGGCGTGGGTGAAGGCATTGATAAGGGTGAAGTTGATTTCGCCGCTGAAGTTGCTGCACAACTGGCTGCCAGCCAGAAGTAAGACCGCTTAACCGCTGTCGCCCCAGAGAGGCTGCCCGCTAACGCGCGCGGCCTCTTTGTCAAATAGGGGTGGCAGTTTCGCTGGAAGCTGCGCAGCACTTTTGCGTCAAGACACAAAGTGCTGCTGACGTTGCTCAGGTGACCGTTCATAATCGCAAGCGCGGCTGACATTGCTCGGCCGTGTACGCACAGTCTTTAAACGCCGCAGGAGAAATACGCATGGCTCAGCAGGTCAATGGTCGTCAACCGCGCTATAACCGCATTTTACTCAAGCTAAGCGGCGAAGCCTTGATAGGCTCGGAAGACTTCGGTATTGATCCTAAGGTGCTTGATCGGATGGCGCTGGAAGTCGGCCAGTTGGTCGGTATCGGCGTTCAGGTCGGTCTGGTGATCGGTGGTGGTAACCTGTTTCGTGGCGCGGCGCTCAGCGCTGCGGGTATGGATCGAGTCACCGGCGACCACATGGGCATGCTCGCCACTGTGATGAACGCCTTGGCCATGCGCGACGCGCTGGAGCGTTCGAATATCCCGGCCCTGGTGATGTCGGCCATTAGCATGGTCGGCGTGACCGATCACTACGATCGCCGCAAAGCCATGCGCCATCTGAAAACCGGTGAAGTGGTGATCTTTGCCGCCGGCACTGGTAATCCGTTTTTCACCACCGACTCGGCTGCCTGCCTGCGCGCCATCGAAATTGATGCCGACGTGGTTTTGAAGGCGACTAAGGTGGATGGCGTTTACACTGCTGACCCGTTCAAAGACCCGCACGCGGAAAAATTCGACCACCTGAGCTACGACGAAGTGCTGGATCGTAAGCTCGGTGTGATGGACCTGACCGCTATTTGCCTGTGCCGTGACCACAACATGCCATTGCGGGTGTTCAATATGAACAAGCCCGGTGCGTTGTTGAATATCGTCCTCGGTGGCGCCGAAGGAACTCTGATTGAGGAGAACAAACAATGATCAATGAAATCAAAAAAGACACTCAAGAACGTATGCAAAAGAGCCTGGAGTCGCTGCTCCATGCGTTTAGCCGTATCCGTACAGGTCAGGCTCACCCGAGCATTCTGGGTGGCGTGATGGTGCCTTACTACGGTGCCGATACCCCGCTGAACCAGGTCGCCAACGTGACCGTCAAGGATTCGCGCACCCTGCAAGTGGTGGCTTTCGAGCGCAATATGCTGGCGGCCGTCGACAAGGCGATCCAGAGCTCCGGTCTGGGTTTCAATCCGACCAACTTGGGCGAGTTGCTGCTGATTTCCATGCCGGCGCTGACGGAAGAAACCCGCAAGGGCTTCACCAAGCAGGCCCGTGATGCGGCGGAAGATGGTCGTGTGGCGGTGCGCAATATCCGTCGCGATGCCTTGAGCCAGTTGAAAGACCTGGTTAAAGACAAAGACATCAGTGAAGACGAAGAGCGTCGTGCAGCTGATGATGTGCAGAAACTGACCGATAAGTTCGTGGCCGAGATCGAAGTGGCCGTGAAGCAGAAAGAAGCGGATTTGATGGCCGTTTAGCGGTCAGTATCGTCATGGATAAGACTAAATCAGTGTCTGCTGCTGTGCCGCGGCATGTTGCGATCATCATGGATGGCAACAATCGCTGGGCCAAAAAACGCTTGCTGCCCGGTGTTGCCGGGCATAAAGCCGGTGTAGATGCGGTGCGTGCGGTCATTAAAGTGTGCGCCGAGGCGGGGGTCGAGGTGCTGACCCTGTTTGCCTTCTCCAGTGAAAACTGGCAGCGGCCCGCCGAAGAAGTCAGTGCGTTGATGGAGTTGTTTCTACGGGCATTGCGTCGCGAGGCGAAAAAGCTCAAAGAGAATGAAATCAGCCTGCGCATCATCGGTGATCGCTCGCGCTTTCATCCAGAGTTGCAGGCCGCCATGCTGGCGGCCGAAGCGGAAACCGCCGGGCCTAGTAAGTTTGTCCTGCAGGTGGCAGCCAACTACGGTGGTCAGTGGGATATCGTCCAGGCCGCCCAGGCTTTGGCGCGCAAGGTTCAGGCTGGCACGCTGCACGTTGAGCAAATCGATGCGCAGTTGCTCGAGGGGCAGTTGGTGACTGCGGGCCTGCCATTGCCGGATCTGTGCATCCGCACTGGTGGCGAGCATCGCATCAGCAACTTTTTGCTGTGGCAGTTGGCCTATGCCGAACTGTATTTTTCCGACCTGTTCTGGCCGGATTTCAAACACCATGCCATGCGCGCCGCGCTGGCTGACTACGCTACGCGCCAGCGCCGC
>JAURXE010000236.1 GCA_030654635.1 Pseudomonas sp. | reverse complement strand
AAAGCCCAGTTCGCGGCCACGGCGGATAAAGCTCAGCCGCCGGACATCCTCCTGCTGATAACAACGGTAACCGGAGGCATTGCGCGCCGGCTGTTGCAGCAGGCCAATGCGCTCGTAATAGCGAATGGTTTCCAGGTTAACGGCGCTCTCGCGGCTTAACTCGCCGATACGATAAATCGTGCTCATAAAGCTTGACCCTGTAGTGACTACAGGCTTTAGCCTACGCCTGAAATCAATTCAGGAGAATCCTATGAGTGCCCATTGTTGCCACGCCGAACCCGTCGCCAAGCACCTCAACCCGGCCTATCGGCGGGTGCTTTGGCTGGCCTTGTTGATTAACGCAGGGATGTTTGCGATCGAAATAAGTGCGGGCCTGAGCGCGGGGTCGGTGTCGTTGCTGGCCGATTCGTTGGATTTTCTCGGCGATGCCGGTAACTACGCCATCAGCCTGTTCGTGCTGACCATGAGTTTGAGTTGGCGTGCCCGCGCCGCCCAATTCAAGGCGCTGAGCATGGCGTTGTTTGGTCTAGGGGTATTAGTGGCGACCGCTTGGAATGCCTGGCAGGGTGGCGTGCCGGTGGCGGCCACCATGGGCCTGATCGGTGGCCTGGCCCTGTTGGCCAATTTAAGCGTGGCGGCCTTGCTGTATGCCTGGCGCGATGGCGACAGCAATATGCGCAGCGTCTGGCTCTGTACCCGCAATGACGCCTTGGGCAATGTGGCTGTGTTGTTGGCGGCGCTTGGGGTGCTGGGCAGTGGCAGTGCCTGGCCAGACTTACTGGTAGCCGGCATTATGGCCAGCCTGGCGCTGAGTTCTGCCTGGCAAGTGCTGGGTCAGGCGCGCGGCGAGCTACGCCTCGCGCCCTAGCGATAGATCGAAATTCAAACCTGTTGTGAGTACTAGATGCTGCTGAAAACCCTGGGCTTGTTCTTTGCCACCGCCATTGCGGAAATTGTCGGCTGTTACTTGCCGTACCTGTGGCTGCGCAAAGACGCGTCGGTGTGGTTGCTGCTGCCGGCGGCGCTGAGCTTGGCGTTGTTTGTCTGGTTGCTGAGCTTGCACCCAGCCGCCAGTGGCCGGGTCTATGCCGCCTACGGTGGGGTTTACGTGGCCAGCGCCTTGCTGTGGCTGCGCTGGGTGGATGGCATCAAGTTGTCCAGCCTTGACTGGTTTGGTGCCGCCATTAGCCTGCTGGGCATGGCGATTATCGTCAGCGGTTGGAAGGCTGCGTGACCTCGGCTAAATCCTGATGGCTTATGCCGGACTGTTTTTTCTTGCGCTGTTGGCCGCGACCTTATTGCCGATGCAATCCGAGGCAGGGTTGGTCGCGCTGCTGCTCACCGATAGCTATAGCGTCAGCGGTTTGTTGTTGGCGGCAATTGTCGGCAACACCCTGGGCTCAACCATTAACTGGTGGCTGGGCCGCTCGCTCAGCCGCTTTCAACAGCGCCGCTGGTTTCCGGTGACGCCTGCGCAATTGCAGCGAGCCCAGCTTTGGTATCAGCGCTATGGACGCTGGAGCCTGTTGCTCAGCTGGCTGCCCATTGTTGGCGATCCGCTGACCCTGGTCGCCGGCGTGCTGCGTGAGCCGTTGCCCAGTTTTTTGCTCTTGGTGCTGCTGGCTAAAAGCGCCCGCTATCTGCTGCTGGCCGGCGTGGTTTTATATTAGTGCCAGCCCCATAAGCGCGTTGTAGTGCCCCCAAGCGGCCCTGAATTCGCCACGCCAGCGGTCATTGCGCGAGGGGGGTCGTGCTCTGCGCGCCGATCCGCTGGTGCCGCAAGTCTTCATGGTATTGGGGCTTGCGCGCCGCGAGTTAGGTTCGCGCTCATGCCTTTGGTCAGCCGGCAATAGCGCCGGACGTCAGTTTGATTTACATCAAACCGAGGCCGACCGCCCGGCTTAGCATGGGTTTTTGTTGCGCAGTTGCACCTGCTTGCGCACGCGGACGGAGGCATGTTGACTATGGCCAATAGTCTCTACCCTGATCGGGGCATTGCTCCGGAGTCGCCACTGACGGCGGCTTTTACTCGGGTCGTGGCCTGCGTGGGTTCAGGCGAATTTACCGACAAAATGCTTCGACATGCCGGCGCAGTGGCCAAGGCATTGGGGCTGCCATTGTTACTGCTGCGGGTTTGCGAAATTCGCGCGGCAGGCAATCAATGCCTCGATCCGGTCGATTGGGAGATTCGCCGGCGCGAAGCTTACGCCCGGGTCGAGAGCTTGTTGGCAGGCTTGCGCCAAGACGATGTCGAGGTCGAAGCCGAAGTACTGGAGGGTAAAGCTGCCGAGCAAATATGCCTGTGGGCGCAAGAGCACCCCAGTGACCTTCTGGTGCTTGGCACCCATGGCGAGTGGCAGCCGGCAAACCGGAGTTTGGGCAGCACGGTGCGTGAGGTGATTGACCGCGCGGTAGGCTCGCTGCTGCTGGTGCCTGATGCCGCCGCCGATGTGCCGGTCTGCGGTTATCGACGTTTGCTGGTGCCGATGGATGGTTCCTGTCGGGCGGAGAGTGTCCTGCCCGTGGCCATCCACTTGGCTCAGACGCAGCATGCCGAACTGCTGCTGGTGCATGTGGTGCCGCCTTCACTGCTGACTGAAGTGGGGCCGGTTGAGAGCGAGGATGTTGAGCTGTGTGAGCGCCTGTTGCAGCGTAACGAACGGGTGGCGCGGCAGTATCTTGAACGGTTGCAGAGCCGGGCCAGTGAGAAGGAGATTAGTGTATGTATCCGCTTACTGAGTGAGGACGTGCGTAGCAGTCTGGCCCGTGCCGCGACCGAGGAAGCGGCAGATTTGATCGTGCTGTCGGCGCAAGGCTGCAGCGGCCGGGTGGACGTGCTCTACGGTGGGGTGACCAGTTTTCTCATGACTCACACCGTACAGCCCTTATTGATCATCCGTCCGCAAGCGCTACCGGGGGGACTGGATCACGCTAGCCAGAGCGCCGCAGTGTGCTACCGATCGCCGGAGGCGTGGTGAACGGAGCGCCACTTGAAGACTCGCCTGGATCACTGGAGAGTGTGGCGGCGGTGTTGGGTGAGCGGCACCGGCTGGCCAGTGAGCGATCCCGCGACTTGCCGGTCTGGGTGCATATCGATGCCTTGCCTGCGTGGTTGTTGCGGGTTCAAACACTCTGCCTTGAACCCGCCCCGGAGCTTACCAAGGCGGCCGAATGGCTGCTGGATAACAGCTATCAGGTGCAGCGCGCGGCCGTGCAAATTGCGGAAGACCTGCCGCGGAATTTTTATCAGCGTCTGCCGGGGCTGAGTAATCCGGGCGAGACCGGCATCCCGCGGATTTTTGCCCTCGCCCAGGGTTACCTGCATGCCTCGCGTTTACAGCTATCAATGCCCAGTGCCGTGCAATTTATCAGTGCCTATCAAGCCAAAGCGCCCTTGAGCATTGCCGAGCTCTGGGCGTTTCCGATCATGTTGCGCCTGGCCTGCGTGGAAATTCTCGTCAGTGCCTTTAGCCGCTTGCTGCCTGAGCTGCCCGCGCCGTTTGCGCCGACTCCGCACAGCATCGAATTGGGTGCCTTCGAAGACACTGAGTGCGTGGCGCGCGCGCTGGCCAACCTGGGCATTATTGCGGCGATTCCCTGGAAAGATTTTTTCGAACGCAGCAGCCTGGTTGAGATGGTATTGCGCAACGACCCCGCCGGAATCTATGCACAGATGGATTTCGATACCCGCGACCGTTACCGCAAGGCGCTGGAAGAACTCGCCGAGGGCGCCCAGCGCGATGAGTGCGAAGTGGCCCAGCGGGTCTTGGCGCAGGCGCAATCCGGTAACCCGGCCGAGGCCAGTGGCCATGTGGGTTACTGGTTGATTGGCCCAGGCCGGGCGCGCTGTGAACAGGCGCTGGATTACCGCCCGACCTTTACAGCGGCTTGGCGGCGGTGGTTATTTCGCCATGCCGGGCCCGCCTATGCCGGCGCGCTGGGGTTGGCGGCCGGCGCCGCGCTGTTATTGCCGGGGTGGTACCTGGCGTTGGTGGGGGCCGATCGGCTGCTCTGGTGGAGCGGTATCGCGCTGGCGTTGCTGCCGTCCTCAGTGTTGAGCATTACCTTGGTGCACTGGTTGATTACCTTAAACCTGCCGGTGCGGGTGTTGCCCAAGCTCGACTTCAGTGCCGGTATTCGCCCGGATTGCCGCACGGCGGTAGTGGTGCCGGTGTTGCTGCGCGACATCCAGGAAGCCCAGCTGTTGTGTGAGCAAATGGAGATGCACTACCTGGCCAATCCTGATCCACAGTTGCAGTTTGTCTTGCTCAGCGACCATGTTGATGCCCCGACCCAGCAGTTGGCCGACGACGCGGCGCTCGAGCAGCATTTGCAGCAGGGCATTGCGCGGCTTAATCAGCGCCATGGCCACGCCGGCCAGGGGCCTTTTTACCTGCTGCACCGGCCACGGCTATTCAACCCAGGCGAGGGTTGCTGGATGGGTTGGGAGCGCAAGCGTGGCAAGCTCGAACAGTTCAATCGATACCTGCTGGGCAGTGATGAGGGGGCCTTTAGCCTGACGCAGGGGGATGCGGCAGCCTTACGCGGCAGCCGTTTCGTGGTCACGGTGGACGCCGATACCGGCTTGCCCGCGGGAACCGTTGCGCGCTTGGTGGGCACCTTGGCGCATCCACTCAACAGCGCCGAATTTGATCCTGACAGCGGGCGCGTGTGCCGCGGTTATACCGTGCTGCAACCGCGGGTGGAAATTGCCCCGGAGCGTGGTAATCGTTCACTGTTTGCGCGTCTGTACACCGGTGATACGGCCATCGATATCTATACCCGGGCGGTTTCTGATGTGTATCAGGATCTGTTCGGCAGCGGCATTTTTGTCGGCAAAGGTATTTATGAGGTGGCGCCATTTCAACGCAGCCTGGAGGGACGCATCCCGGAGAACAGCTTGGTCAGCCACGACCTTTTTGAGGGGGTGCATGGGCGGGCCGGGCTGGTCAGCGATATTGTCCTTTACGAAGGCTTTCCCAGCAGCTACCTCGACTACACCCGCCGGCAACACCGTTGGGTGCGGGGTGACTGGCAATTGTTGCCCTGGTTGCGCCGCCGGGTGCCCGGCAGTGACGGTCAGCGCCGGGACAACAGGTTGCAGGCGCTGGACCGCTGGAAGCTGCTGGATAACTTACGCCGCAGCTTGGTTCCGTTGGCGTTGGTGGCGCTGGTTACGGCCGGTTGGTTGTTCTTGCCAGGCTCGCCGTGGGTCTGGACCCTGCTGGCCATTGCCGTGCCGAGTGCCTATCTGTTCACCGAACTGGTCACCGGGCTGGCCCATGGTCGCCGCCGCGGGGCCGTGCGCAGCACCTTGCGGCGCCTGCAAGACCATGCCGGCCGCTGGTTGTTGATGGTGACTTTCCTGCTCAACGATGCTGCCATTGCCTTGGATGCGCAACTGCGCACGCTCTGGCGGCTGGCAGAGTCGCGGCGGCATCTGCTGGAGTGGACCACCGCCGCGCATCAGGCCCAGATACTGGTCGCGCGTGGCAGCCGGGGGTACGCCTGGCAACAGATGTGGGTTTCACCGGTGTTTGCGCTGTTGTTGGCGGAGCTGCTGTGGCTCTTTCAGCCAGGGGCGCTGATGCCCGCTGCACCGTTGTTGCTGCTCTGGTTACTGGCCCCAGAAGTGGCCTTGGCCATCGGCAAGCCGCGCTATCAGGTGCAGGCTGAACTCGATCACCACCAGCGGGCGTTCTTGCGGCGTCTGGCCCGGCGGACTTGGTTATATTTTGAAACCTTCGTCGGTCCAGACGACAACTGGTTGCCCCCAGACAACTATCAGGAAGAGCCCTACACCGAGATCGCCCACCGCACCTCGCCGACCAATATCGGCATGTTGCTGCTGTCGACGTTGACCGCCGCAGACTTGGGTTATATCAGTTGCAGCGATATGACCACGCGGATTCGCCGTTGCCTGGATACCCTGGAACGGCTGGAGCGTTATCGCGGACATTGGCTCAACTGGTACGACACTCGGCTGTTGCGTCCACTGGAGCCCCGTTATGTCTCGACCGTAGACAGCGGTAATTTGGCCTTGTGCTTGCTGACCCTGCAACAAGGCTGCCTGGAAATTGCCGCCGGCGCGGCCTTGCGCGATGAGCTCTGGTACGGCCTGGAGGATACCCTGGCGCTGCTGTGCGAGGCGCTGACGGTGGTCGAGGATGACGAGGTACGGGCCTGCTTGACGCTGTTCAGCGAAACCTGCAGCCACGGCGGCTGGGACTCCGGCGTGTTCGTGACGCTGCAACAACAGGAGGCGGCTCTGCGCATGGCCATTGGCCAAGCCATGCCCCGGCAGCGGGAACTGAGCGTGCAACAGCTAAAGGAAATCCACAGCTGGTTGGAGCGCGTGCATCATCATCTGCTCACCATCACCCGTGAGCGCGAGCGTTTGCTGCCGTGGTGGCCCCTGTTGGAGTCGGCGCCAGCCGCGAGCGCCGTGTTGGCGCAGCAGATTGCGGCGGGTTTGCCGGCGAGCTTGAACATGCTTGATAGCGCCAACGCCTGCGCCCAGGCCCAAGCGGAGCTTGCTTCTGTGGTCGGCAGCGACGCGGCCAGTTCAGCCTGGCAAGCAGAGTTACTGGCCGCACTGGCCAGCGGTTGCTTGGCGCAGCAACAGTTACGCCAGAGCCTGCTGGAAGACGCCGCCCGCGCCGCCAGCATGGCGCTGCAGATGGACTTTCGACCGCTCTACGACGAGCAGTCGCGGTTGTTTCACATTGGCTACAACCTCAGCGCCGAGCGCCTCGATAGCCATCATTACGACCTGCTGGCGAGCGAGGCACGGCTGGCCAGTTATTTCGCCATCATGAAAGGCGATGTGCCGCTGGAGCATTGGTTTTTTCTTGGTCGGCCACTGGCGCAGATGGCCGGTGGGCTGGCCTTGCTGTCCTGGAATGGCTCGATGTTCGAGTACCTGATGCCGCCGTTGCTGCTGCCCAGTCACCCGGGGGCCTTGCTGGGGCACAGCGAGCGGGCCGCAGTGATCGTGCAACGCCAGTTTGCTCAGGCTCAAGACGTGCCTTGGGGCGTTTCCGAGTCGGCGTTCGCCTCGCGTGATGTCGAACACCGTTACCGCTACCGCGCCTTCGGCGTGCCTGCGCTGGGCCTGCGCCGCGAGGTTGCCCGCGACCTGGTGATCGCGCCTTATGCCTCGGTACTGGCACTGGCCGTGAACCCTGGGGCGGCCGTGGCGAACCTGCAGGAGTTGCAGCAACTGGGGCTGATCGGCAGCTACGGATTTTTTGAAGCCGCGGATTTCACCAGCGAACGGGTCGCCAGTGGCCGCCGTTTTACCACCGTGCGCGCGTACATGGCCCATCACCAAGGCATGATTCTCGCTGCGCTGGATAACGCCCTGTGCGCCGAGGTGCTGGTGCGGCGCTTGTGCCAAGAGCCGCGGGTGCGGGTGATGGAGTTATTACTGCATGAGCGCATCCCTCAGGAATTGCCGGCGCAGAGTCGCCTCAGCGAGCCTCCCCGGGCATTGGCTTCCAGCACCAAAGGCACGCCGCCGCCCTATGCCTGGGTGCCCAAAGGGGCCGAGCTGTTTCCGCAAGTGCATGTGCTGGGTAACGGCCGTCTGAGCAGCTGGATCTCCAGCGCCGGCGGTGGCGGACTCAGCTGGCATCAGCATGCGCTGACGCGCTGGCAGGGGGACGCCACCCGCGACCATCAGGGGCTGTGGATCTACCTGCGCGATGAGCAGAGTGGCGCCGTGTGGTCGGCGACGCGGCAGCCGACCGGGGTCTTGTGTGAGCACGAACAGGTGGTATTTCATCCGCATATGGCGGAATTTCGTCGTCATGATCAGGGTATCGGCCTGCGGCTGGAGGTGACGATTGCCGCCGCCGATGACCTGGAAATCCGCCGTCTGACCCTCACCAACGAAAGCGATCGAGTGCGCCATCTGCAGCTGACCAGCTATGCCGAAGTGGTGCTGGCACCGCCCCTGGACGATGAGCGGCATCCGGCGTTCAGCAAGCTGTTTGTCGGCAGCGAGTATTTGCCGCAACTGCAGGGCCTGCTGTTTACTCGGCGGCCTCGCCACCCGGAGGAAAAACCGCCGTTGCTGCTGCACCGCGTGGTAATCAATGAGCGGCAGATCGCGGGGCTGGCCTGGGAGAGTGATCGTGAGGGGTTTGTCGGACGGCATGGCGATGAGCGCCACCCTCAGGGTGTCGTCAACGGTTTGAGCGGCACTACCGGCTGGACCCTCGATCCGGTGTTGGCCTTACAGGTGGGCCTAGTGTTGGAGCCGGGGGCGCAGCAGCAACTGGCGTTCCTGACCCTGGCCGGCGGTTCGCGCCAGTCGCTGCTGGAGCTGGCCGAACGCTACGCGACCTTGTCCGCGCTGGACTGGGCCTTCGCTGACGCTGCCAGCGAGGCCAGCCGCGAAGCCCGCCAGCTGGGGCTGGAGCCCGATTGGCTGGTGGAGTTGCAGATGCTCGCTTCGTTATTGCTGCACCCGCATCCCAGCTTGCGCTGCGCGCCCGGCACCCGGCAGAGCAATCGACTCGGCCAGCCAAGACTCTGGGGTATGGGCATCTCCGGGGATCGATCGATATTGCTGTTGCGCATTGCTCATGGCCAAGAGGCAGGGCTGCTGCGCCTGCTGATACGAGGGCAGCGCCTGTGGCGTCGGCACGGCCTGCATGTCGATTTGGTGTTGCTGCGCATGGGCTCATCAGGCTATGCCGAGCCGTTGCGTGAGCAACTGCATGGGCTGCTGCAGGACAGCGGCATCAACGATGAGTTGCCGTTACGCAGCGGTGGCATCCATTTGTTGTTCGCCGATCAGCTGCACATCGATGACCTGCGGGTATTGGAAAGCTGCGCCGCAGTGCTGCTCGATGAATCGGCAGGCTCGATCGCCCAGCAACTGGCGGCGGTGATGCTGCCGCAGCCAGTGTTGCCCTTGTTCAGCGCCACCGGCGCGCCGTTTCAGGCCGTGGACCGGCCATTACTGCGCCCGGATGACTTGCTGTTCGATAATGGCCTTGGCGGTTTCAGTGCCGATGGCCGTGAGTACCTGATACATCTGCAGGCAGGGCAACGCACCCCGGCACCTTGGTGCAACGTGCTGGCCAATGATGGCTTTGGCTGCTTGGTGAGCGAAGCGGGGTTAGGTTGCAGTTGGGCGCTCAACAGCGGTGAGAACCGGCTGACGCCCTGGTTCAATGATCCGCTGGCCGACTTGGCAGGTGAGGCTCTGTACCTTCGCGATGAAGAGGATGCACGGATTTGGACCACCACGCCGTTGCCGGCGGGCGAGCACAGTGCCTGCCAGATTCGCCATGGCGCCGGTTACAGTCAGTGGGTGCGCCACAGTCATGGCCTGGAGCAAGCGTTGCTGGTGTTTGTGCCGGTGCATGAGCCGGTCAAGGTGATCCGCTTGCGGCTGCATAATCCCGGCGCAGGTACCCGGCGGATTACCGCCACGTACTATGCCGAGTGGCTGTTGGGGGCACTGCGCAGCCGCGCCCGCGCCCATGTGGTCTGTGAATACGATCGCGACAACCATGTGTTGCTGGCGCGCAATCCGTGGAACCCGGATTTTAGCGAGGGGGTGGCGTTTCTCAGCGCCAATCTGCCTCCCCATAGCCTGACCGCCAACCGCCAGGACTTTTTTGGCCGCGAAGGTCATCCGGCCAGCCCGGCAGGTCTGCTGCGCTGGGCCCTGGGTGGGCGGATTGAGGCGGGGGACGATCCTTGCGGCGCCTTCCAGGTGCATCTGGATATTCCTGCCGGGGAAACGGCTGAAGTGGTCTTTCTGCTCGGTCAGGGCGCTGACCGTGAGCAGGCCCTGGCCTTGACTCGCGCCTGGCAGACGGCCGAACAGGTCGAGCGCGGGTACGTTCAACTTCAGCAACATTGGGATCGGCAGCTGACTGCAGTGCAGGTGCAAACCCCCGACCCGGCCTTGAATCTAATGGTTAACCGTTGGTTGCTGTATCAGACGTTGGCCTCCCGTATTTTGGCGCGTGCCGGTTTCTATCAGGCCAGCGGTGCCATCGGTTACCGCGATCAGTTGCAGGATGTGCTGGCCTTGCTGCATAGCGACCCGCAACGGGCCCGCACGCATATTCTGAACTGCGCCGCGCATCAGTTCGAGGAAGGGGATGTGCTGCACTGGTGGCATCCACCGATGGACCGCGGCGTGCGCACTCGTTGCTCGGACGATCTGCTGTGGCTGCCTTATGTGACCAGCCGCTACGTTGAGGCCACGGGCGATCTGAGCATTCTCAACGAGCCACTGGCGTTCCTGCAGGCTCCCGTGCTGGCCGCTAACGAGGAGGATCGCTACGCGCGGTTCACTCTAGGCGGGCCAACCTACTCGTTGTTCGAACACTGCGCGCGCGCCCTGCAGCACGGTGTCAGCCACGGCCCACACGGTTTGCCATTGATGGGCGCCGGTGATTGGAATGACGGGATGAATCGTCTGGGTCGTCAAGGGCGCGGTGAAAGTGTCTGGCTCGGCTGGTTTGCGGTCGCCACCATGCGGGGTTTTGCAGGCCTGGCCAGGCGGCAAGGACAACTCGATCAGGCGCTGCACTGGCATCGCTGCGCCGAGCAATTGCACCGGCAAATTGAGGCGTTGGCCTGGGACGGCAACTGGTACCTGCGCGCCTTGGATGACAACGGTAAAGCCTTGGGCAGTCATGCCGACGGTGAGTGTCGCATCGACTCCATCTCGCAGTCGTGGTCGGTGCTCGCCGATGGTCATGGCAATGCCCGCTCCGGGCAGGCGCTGAGCAGCGTGCTGGAACAGTTGGTCAGTGCGCCTGAGCGTTTGATTCGGCTGCTCTGGCCGCCCTTTACCAGTGGGGTGCGTGATCCGGGCTATATCCAGGCTTATCCGCCTGGGGTGCGTGAAAACGGTGGTCAATACAGCCATGCGGCGGCATGGCTGGGTATGGCCTTTGCCGAGTTTGGCGATGCGGAGGCCGCATGGCGGGTTTTCGAGCTGCTAAATCCGGTTCTTCAGGCGCAAAACCCGCAACAGTTGGCGCGTTATCGGGTCGAGCCCTATGTGCTGGCCGCCGACATTGCCAGCGTAGAACCTCACAGCGGGCGTGGCGGCTGGACCTGGTACAGCGGCTCTGCCGCTTGGACCTGGCGCCTGGCGGTGGAGTCGATTCTTGGATTGCGGCTGCGCGACGGTCAGTTACTGCTCAAGCCTTGCCTGCCCAAAGCCTGGGCAGGCTTTAGCGCGACAGTGCGAGGCCCCGCAGGCACTTTGCAGATTGAGGTGCGAAGGGCTGAGCCGTTGGCGCCTGCCGCCGCGTGGCTGAGCCGAAATGGCGAGCCCTTGCAGCAACAACCGATAGCTTTTCCCTGCGATGGCAGCACCCAGGTGATTAAGCTCTGTTTGCCCGCCTGCGCTGGGGACAATTGAAGTTTGTGTCCAGGGGGTAGGGCCGCGTCCGCGCTAGTGGGGCAGCCATTAAAAGGCTCGGTACCTTAGGACAGGGACAGAGCCTTTTAATGTTCAGTACTGCTATAGGGCAGTAAGACCGGTGTGCTGCAGCAACTCTAGCAGTGGCTGCGGGTAGACCCCGAGAAATAGGGTCAGTCCTGCCATGGCCATCAACATGATGCCGCCGGTACGTTGGCCCCAGTTTTCCGGTGCATCGTGGCGATGCAGACCAGGCGCGACCAGAAACAGGGTGACCATCACCCGTAGGTAGTAGAACACTCCGATGGCGCTGCCGATGATCAGGCTGCCGAGCAGCCACCAAAGGTGCGACTCAACCCCGACAGCAACAATGTAGAACTTGCCGATAAAGCCTGCGGTCAGTGGAATGCCGGCCAACGACAACATCATCAAGGTCAATACGGCGGTCAGGTTCGGCCGGCGCCAGAATAGTCCGCGGTATTCATAGAGCGCGTCGCAATCGCGGCCGTGATAGGGCGTCGACATCAGGGTGACCACACCGAAAGCGCCAAGGCTGGTCAGCACATAGGTGGTCAGGTACACGCCAATCGCTTCAACCGCCAGGCCTTTGCTGGCGATCAGCGCCACCAACAGGTAGCCGAAGTGGGCAATCGATGAGTAACCCAACAGGCGCTTGAGGTTGCTTTGCATCAGTGCCAACAGGTTGCCGAGCAAAATCGAGGCAATCGCAATCAGGCTCAGCAGGTCATTCAACCAGCCACCGGCCATGGCCGGCGACAGTTGATAGAGGCGCAA
>JAURXE010000235.1 GCA_030654635.1 Pseudomonas sp. | reverse complement strand
CGCTGCTGCAGATGGAAGATCAGCTCGCTGACCAACAACTCCCAATTGTCACCGACCGGAAAGCGCGGGTCATGGCCATGCTGCTCAAGAAACTCCACCGGGTAGTCCGCCCCCAGCGCACTGAATAACTTGCCGTAGGTGGCCGACGGAAAACCATTGGCATGAGCAAAAAAAACCGACTGCGACATAGGGAGGCACTTATGACTGAAAGATGGGTGAAATGAATCACTGAATTGTCCGGCAGCGCTGGCCGCTCGGCAATGGCGCAGGCGCGGCTGAATGATGGCAGTGTGGCTAGAGGCAACGTGGGGTGAGTAACGTGAGTGGCTGCCCGCCTTCACGCCGGCAGCTTGCCCGACGCGAAGGCGGCAACAAATCAGTCTGCGGCGGGCGCAGATTTACCCAGCGGCACCACCGCCATGGTCAGGCGCGAGACACAGCTGAGCTTGCCATCCTCACCGCTCAAGCGAATATCCCAGACCTGCGTGGTGCGGCCCAGATGCAGCGGCCGCGCCACGGCCGTGACCCGCCCGCTGCGCAAGCCACGCAGGTGGTTGGCATTCACCTCAAGACCAACGCAGTAGTATTTGCTGCTGTCGATGCACAAGTGACAGGCCATGGAACCGAGTGTTTCGGCCAGCACCACCGAGGCGCCTCCGTGCAACAAACCATAGGGCTGATGAGTGCGTGCATCGACCACCATGCTGGCGGTTATAGAATCCTCAGCGAAGGACTCGAACCTGATATCCAGCAAGCCGACGATGGTATTGGGTGACAGGGCGTTCAGCGCCGCCAGATCAGGTTGACGTAACCAGATGCTCATTGGGGGGTTCCTTATTCGTGCCAGAGCACCGGTTCGCGGCGCTCCATCCAGCCAGTGAAATTCGCCGCATAGACGCCTTCCACCACACTGCGTTTGATTTTCAGGGTGGGCGTCAGAAAACCATTCTCGATGGCCCAGACATCTTTGACCAGTACTAGCCCCAGCAGCCGCTCATGCTTGTCAAGCTGGCCATTCACCTGCTCAAGCAAGGCCAGCAAACTGCCCTCAAGCTGCACCCTATCGCCATTGGCAATCTCTTTGCGGGCCACCTCAGACAATACACAAAGTGCCATTGGCTGCGGCATGCCATCACCAACCACACACACTTGCTCGATTTTCGAGTGTGACCCCAGCAAGTTTTCAATCGGCGCCGGGGCCACGTATTTGCCCTTGCTGGTTTTGAAAATTTCTTTGATTCGCCCGGTAAGGCGTAGATTGCCCTCCGCGTCTTGCTCACCCTTGTCGCCAGTGCGCAGGAAGCCATCGGCGGTCAGAGTCTCAGCGGTTTTTTCCGGTTCCAGATAATAACCCTGCATGGTGGCGCCACTGCGCACTTGAACTTCCCCGGTGTCAGCAATCCGCACCTCGACATCGGTGCAGGGCTGGCCGATCCAGCCATGACGGCGCTTGCCCGGCCGGCAGACGTGGGAATAGCCGCAGTTCTCGGTCATGCCATAGACTTCAAACAAGTCCAAGCCCAGGCGCTGATACCACTTGAGCAAGGTATCCGGCACGGGAGCGGCTCCGCATAAAGCATAACGCACGGCATCCAGCCCCAAACCGGCGAGCACTTTGCGCCCGACCAGGCGGCCAATCAGGGGTAATTTCAGCAAGCGATCAAGCCGCGCCGCCGGCATTTTTGCGTACACCCCCATCTGAAACTTGGTCCAGATCCGTGGCACGCCAAACATCACGGTCGGCCGCGCCCGCTTTAGGTCTTCAAGGAAGGTATCGAGGCTGTCGGCAAAGAAGATTGTGGAACCACCATAGAAGGAGGTCATCTCGACAAACATCCGCTCCGCCACGTGACAGAGTGGCAAGTAGGACAACATGCGGTCGTCTTCACCCACCCCAAACAGCTCGATACCGCGGCTGGCGCCAAAGGCAAAGTTGCTGAAATTGTGCATCACCCCTTTCGGGGTACCCGTGGTGCCAGAGGTATAAATAATGGTGCACAACTGGTCAACCGCAGGCTTGGGCTGGTCCTGGATCGGCGTGCAGGCTTGCAGATCACTCCAGAGCACGTCAAAGCGCCCACTGGGCCGCAATGGCAGGCCAACACAGGGAATGCCCTCGGGAATCCCCGGGGCCATGGCGGGCCAATCGTCCAACTTGCCAACGAACACCACCGCGACCTGCGCATGCTCCAGTACCTGACGCACCGACTCGGTCGTGAGGTTGGGATAAAGCGGCACAGACACGTGCCCGGCCATCCAGATCGCCAGATCAGTGATGATCCAGTGCGCGCAGTTCTTGGAGATAATTGCAATGCGACTGCCCGGCGCCAACTCCAGCGCCCGCAGCCAGTTTGCCGCCCGTCGAGCTTGGTCGCCGACATCCGCCCAGCTTAGTTCTTCTATCTGGCCACCCGGCAGGGGTTGCAGCAGGTAGCGTTTATTCGGGTGACGGGCTTCGCGCTGGAAGAACGCATCGAGTGGCAAACGGACAGCAGTCATAACGGGCAGCCTCCTTGTTGTGTTTTTTGGAATAGAGGAACAAACCAAGCACTTGCTTGGTTTACTAAACCATGCACAAACAGGCGGCGCAAGCTAAGAAATGTTTCAGCTCGGCACGAACAGACTAGGAATGCCGCAGGCTGCTCAGCCACATCGAACCTGCCAGCGCAAACTCACCATCCAGCTCGGCCAGGCTGGCGGTTTTCATCGGCACGGGTTCCTGACGATGACCATGCAGCAACAGGCTGGCCAACTCGCCAACCAAGGGTTGATGGGTGACCAGCAATAATTCCTGATCACCCTGGGCGTCCAGGTAGCGCAAGGCTTCAGTCAAGTCACCGTCGGGGGTAAGCCAGGGCACGGTAACAATGGGCGCGGCAAAACCCAAGGCTTCACGCACTAACTCGGCGGTTTGCTGGGCGCGCACATAGGGACTGGCAAGAATCGCCGTCAGTGGTCGGCCGAGCAAGTGCGCGGCACTGTGCAGCACCTCCTTGCGACCATGCTGAGTCAGCTCACGGGCGGCATCGCTGCGCGCCTGTGGCTCGGCCTCACCGTGGCGCAACAGCCACAATTTCACAGTTTGGGTTCTTCATCGCGCACCGGGTGCGGTGCCGGTGGAACACTGTGAGGCGCCTCACCTTGAGGGGCTTGCGGGGTTGGCCAGTCGGCAAAGGGCCAAGGTTTTTCATCGGTATTGAAGCTGCCAAAGCGCCCGATCTGCGCCAGGTACTGGCTCAAACTATCGCCAAAACTCAGTAAAGCCGCACTCGGCGCGCCATAAAACAGTCGATAACCGAGCTGCACCAGCACCACCCCGGCGAGCAGCAATTCGGCCAGTTGCCAGGCAAACGCCAACAACAGCATCCAGACAACCCGTAGCAAAATCGACTCACGTTCCAGCGCTTTCAGTGGTTCGCTTATTGGCTCTTTGATTGGCTCGTTCATAAAAAAACTCCCGCTTAGCTTGCTGTTATCAGTGCGCTACGACTTAAAAGTCGGCACTGGAGATAAAGTCGACATCCGTTTTCGCTTCAGCATGCATCAATAACTCAATCACCTGCGACAAGGTGCGCCCCTCAAACAGAATCGCATGCAGACCAGCCACCAGCGGCATGTACACCTGCAGTGCCTCAGCCTTGGCCTTGAGTACCTTGAGGGTATTCACGCCTTCGGCGACTTCGCCCAGGCGGGTCACCGCATCCTCCAGATTCAAGCCCTGCCCCAGGGCAAAACCTACCTGATAATTGCGACTTTTAGCCGACGAACACGTGACGATTAAATCACCGACCCCCGCCAAGCCCAGGAAGGTCATCGGATTAGCCCCAAGTTTGACCGCGAAACGAGTCATTTCGGCCAGGGCACGGGTAATCAACATGCTTTTAGTGTTTTCCCCCATGCCCATGGCCACCGCCATGCCGGCGATAATCGCATACACGTTTTTCAGGGCACCGCCCAACTCGACACCAAAGCGCTCCTGACTGGCGTACACGCGAAACCGCGGCCCGTGCAACACGTCCTGCACCCGCAAGCACAGCGCTTCGTCGCTGCTGGCAATCACGGTGGCCGTCAACGCATGCTCAGCCACTTCGCGAGCCAGATTGGGGCCCGACAGCACGCCAATATGGGCGTCGGGCACCACCTCTTCGATGATTTGGCTCATCAATTTGAAGCTCTGCGCTTCGATGCCCTTGGTCAGGCTCACCAGAGACTTACCGGCGAGCTGCGCGGCCAAGGGCTGAAGTACCGAACGCAGGGCACTGGAAGGCAGCGCCACGAAAATCAGTTCAGCTTGCGCCACAGTGGCAGCCAGGTCGATCACCGGCTGCACGCCCGGATGAATTTTTATGCCTTTCAGATAGCGCGGATTCTCACGTTCCAGGCGCATCGCGGCGGCCTGTTCAGGGTCGCGCATCCACTGCAAAACCTGCTGGCCATTTTCAGCCAATAGATTGGCAATCGCCGTACCAAAACTGCCGCCGCCGAGCACGGCAATGGGTTGCTGTTGAGTCATAACTGATCCATGTAAAAGCCATTTACCTGGCCGTAGTGGGCATTATAAGGGGCTACACCTGACCGACCAGTGCTCGCACTGCAAAGTTTGCCCGCGGTGCTGCGCGCTTTGCCCCCGTGAGCTGCTGGCAAAAGCCATTGGCTCGGTTACCATGCTTGCACAGTAACCGCGAACAAGGTCGTTCCGTGTATTTAATCCACATTCAATACCGTCCAGCCCTTTTCGGCACTCCCCATGCCGCAGCTGACGACAATAGCGCCCACGCCAATTGCCGTTGTATCGCGCAGGGATGCTCGAATGA
>JAURXE010000232.1 GCA_030654635.1 Pseudomonas sp. | reverse complement strand
GCATTCGCCCAGATGCGTTGGCCATTGAGGCCCATTTCATCGACGTTCAACTGGATCAGTGGCTGGCTGGCGACATCGGCCAGGCTGATGCTGTCGTGCTCCAGCAGCGGGTGCTGGGCCGGCAGCCACAGTCGTTGCGGTGAGTGGGTGAGTACTTCGGTTTGCAGGGCATGACGGTCTTCGAGGTTGGACAGAATCAGCACGCCCACATCGATTTCACCGCTGATCAGCAAGTGCTCGATATAGGGCCGCTCGTCTTCGATCACGCGGATCTCGACGTTGGGGTAGGCCCGCGGAAAGCGGGTGATCCGGTCGGCCAGGGAGTAACCGGCCACCAGGCTGGTCACCCCTACGGTCAGCTGCCCGGCCACTTGGTCGGTACTCTGCTGCAGGCTGCGCTTGGCGTTGTCGACCGAGGCCAGAATCAAATGCGCCTGACGCAAGAACTGATGACCCTGGTGGGTCAGGCTCATGCCCTTGGCGTGGCGGTTGAACAGGCTGACGCCGATATCGGCTTCCAGTTGCTGAATCGCCAGGGTCAGGGTCGACTGGGAGATAAACACGGCTTGCGCTGCGGCGGAAATTGAGCCGGTTTCGGCGACGGCAATAAAGTGGCGAATCTGGCGCAGCGTCATCATGGCGAATTACCAGCAGCGAAGCCGAGATTGCCTCGGCTTTATCGATAATGCTGAGTGTATATCTTGTTTTTAGATGGCTGCGGAGAAAAATCGTCCGCAGATGGTGGTGCGCTTTAAAGCAGCGGTTGCGCGTTGTCGCCGCTGTGCATGCGTGCGTTGAGGCTGATCCAGCGGCTGAGCATGCTGATCGGTTGGGCGATTTTCTGCGTGGGGGCCTTGGCCAGATAGATGCCTTCGGCGTTGAAGGCGTAAACCGCTAGGAGGTCTTTGCGCCGGTTTGCCGGCAGAATGCGGCTAGTCAAATTATCCAGCAGAAGCGGCTCGGACTGTGGGCTTGGGTAGTAGGCCAGCACCATATGGGGACTGTTGCTGCTCAGGGCTTTGACGTGCATCAGGCGCAGTTGAGCCTCGTTGATGCCCATTTTTAGCAGGCTGAAGTATTTGGCGATGGCAAAGTCTTCGCAGTCGCCTTGGCCGCGCAGCAAGGCTTCGGTGGGCGTGGCCCAGTATTCCGCCTGCCCCCAGGCTTGTTGGTCGCTGACATAACTCAGGGAGTTATTGATCAGCTGGTTAACCGCGCGCAACTTTTCGACGCTGCTCAAGCTGGCGGCGTTGTCAGTCAGTTGCTGCCAGTTATTGAGGCGCGCCTGAGCCGCATTAATAGGTAGTTGGTTGGCGTTTAGAGCGGCGACATCGGCCCCAGCGGGCATGCTGACTAGGCATAAAGCCCAGGCAAAGAGGCGGCGGCGCAGTGCGTGAGCACGGCGTGAAAGTGCGGTTGGATTGGGCATGGTCGGTACTGCTGACGAGTTCTTGTGGTGTCACTGTACCTGCGTCAAAGAATGAACGCTAAAAAAACGGCGTGAAATTGATCATATTTTGAACGAATTAATCGATGCGCCGACGGCGAGTGTTACTGCATCGCTTGGCTAGAATGTGCATCGTCGTGTCAGTACTGGGGTGAGTCGGGTATACTCGCGGGCTTTCAGAAAGTTTCGTTTGCGAGTGCACAACACCATGGAAATTAACCCAATCCTGAATAGCATCAAGGACCTGTCCGAGCGTTCCCTGACTATTCGGGGGTATCTTTGACTACGATCACAAGCATGATCGGCTGATCGAAGTTAACCGCGAGCTCGAAGATCCAAATATTTGGAATAACGCCGAGTACGCGCAGAATCTGGGCCGCGAACGGGCCCTGCTGGTACAAATCGTCGACACCCTCGACGAGATGTCGACCGGTTTGAGCGATGCCCGCGACTTGCTGGAAATGGCCGCCGAAGAAGAAGATCAGGCCGCCGTCGATGACGTTGCCGCCGAGATCGAGCGCCTGCGCGAAGCGCTGGAAAAGCTCGAATTCCGCCGCATGTTCAGCCATGAGATGGACCCCAACAACGCTTACCTGGATATCCAGGCCGGTTCCGGCGGCACCGAGGCCCAAGACTGGGCCAACATGCTGCTGCGCATGTACCTGCGCTGGGCCGACAAACGTGGCTTCGAGGCCACTATTATGGAGCTGTCCGCCGGTGAAGTGGCCGGGATCAAGGGCGCCACCCTGCATATCAAGGGCGAATACGCCTTTGGCTGGTTGCGCACCGAGATCGGCGTGCACCGCCTGGTGCGTAAAAGCCCGTTCGACTCCGGCAACCGTCGGCACACCTCGTTTACCGCGGTGTTCGTCTCGCCGGAAATCGATGACAACATCGAGATCGACATCAACCCGTCGGACCTGCGTATTGATACCTACCGCTCCTCCGGTGCCGGTGGGCAGCACGTAAACACCACCGACTCCGCGGTGCGTATCACCCACGTACCGAGCAATACCGTGGTTTGCTGCCAGAACGAACGTTCTCAGCACGCCAACAAAGACACCGCCATGAAGATGTTGCGTGCACGTTTGTACGAGCAGGAGGTGCAAAAACGCAACGCCGCTTCCCAGGCGCTGGAAGACACCAAGTCGGACATCGGCTGGGGTCACCAGATTCGCTCCTATGTACTCGATCAGTCGCGGATCAAGGATCTGCGTACCAATGTCGAGCGCAGCGACTGCGTTAACGTGCTCGACGGCGATATTGATGAGTACCTGGTGGCTAGCCTCAAGCAAGGCCTGTAATTTTTTTGTCGTGCGGCCCGCTCTGGGCCGGCGCAATGAATCAACGAATAGCGTGACGGAATGACGACGACCATGAGCGACCAACCACTCGACCCGCAACTCGATTTGCACGAGCTGCAACAAGAAGAAAACAAGCTGATTGCCCAGCGCAAGGAAAAGCTTGCGGCCGCGCGTGAGCAGGGCAACGCCTTCCCAAATGATTTTCGTCGTGACAGCTACTGTGCCGACCTGCAAAAGCAGTACTTGGACAGCAGCAAGGAAGAACTCGCCGCTGCCGCTATCCCGGTCAAGGTTGCCGGTCGATTGATGCTTAACCGTGGTTCGTTCTTGGTCTTGCAAGACATGAGCGGGCGAATTCAGCTGTACGTTAACCGCAAGACCCTGCCGGCGGAAACCCTCGAAGCGGTTAAACACTGGGACTTGGGCGACATCATTGCCGCCGAAGGCACAGTGGCGCGCTCCGGCAAGGGCGACCTCTATGTGGAAATGAGCAACGTACGGCTG
>JAURXE010000213.1 GCA_030654635.1 Pseudomonas sp. | reverse complement strand
CAGGCTGACAGCCAGTTCGATCACCGGACGATTGGCGCTGTCAGCAGCATCGAGAAACAGGCCAATCACCCAATGCGGCGCCAGCCAGAACAGCAGCGCAAAGCCGAGCATGCAGGCGGCGCCCAGGCCGATGGCCAGGCGTCCGGTTTGCCGTGCGGCCTGCCAGCGCTGCGCGCCAAAGTGCTGGCCGATGCGCAAGCTGGCGGCGTAGGACAGCCCCACCGGGATCATAAACACTACATACACCGCCTGCAGGGCGATCTGGTGGGCGGCCAGCTCGGTGCTGCCGAGCGCACCCATGCACAGCGCGGCGATAAAAAACAGGCTCGACTCGACCACATAGGTGCCGCCAATCGGCAGGCCCAGCCGCAGGTTCTCGCGCAGGGCCGACAGCGGCGTGCTGAGCAAGCCGCGCAGCAGCGGCCAGGGTTGGTAGAAACTCTGCCAGCGGATATACAGCGCCAACAGCACGGCCATGGCATTCATCACCAAGGCGGTGACTAGGCCAATGCCGGCCAGACCGATTTGCGGCAGGCCGAACAGGCCTTTGATCAGCGCATAGTTGAGGACGAAGTTAGCCAGCGCCCCGCCAATGCTGATCGCCAGTACCGGGCCGGGCCGGCCAAGGGCGCAGGTAAAACCGCGCAGGGCCATAAACAACAGATAACCGGGCAGGGCAAAAATCAGCGTCTGCAAAAAACTCATGGCGCCAACAATGTTGACCTCTTGCTGGCCGGCCAGGCGCAGCCAGGGCGTGGCTTGCCACAGCAGCAAGCCGGCTGCTAGGGCCAGAATCACGGCAATCCAGATGCCGGCCTGGGTCATGCTGCGCACGCCTTGCGCGTCACCGGCGCCGTGACGGATCGCCACTAGATTGCCGACCGCCGCCATCACCCCGACGCAAAAGATCGACACCAGGTTGTAGCTGGCTGCCCCCAGAGCGCCGGCGGCCAACTGGGCCGGGCCGAGCAGGCCCATCATCACGGTGTCGGTAAACACCATTAGGACATGGGCCAACTGTGCGGCGATCAGCGGGCCGGCCAGCCGCAGGAGTGCGGAAAGTTCATGACGCAGGTTGCTAGACATAATTACAAGTCATCAGTTGTGCGCGCCTGGGGCTGTCCTGGCGCTTGCAATAGTGGCTATTCTGGGCGCTGTAAAGGTCGTGCCACAAAAGGATAAAAGCCATGCCAGTAATGAGTTTTACTCATCTATGAGCCGTCTCGCACCGCTCTATGCCTTGCGCGCTTTCGAGGCCGCCGCCCGCCACCTGTCCTATACCCGCGCGGCTCAGGAGCTGGCCATCACCCAAAGCGCAGTGAGCCGGCATGTGCGCACCCTGGAAAACGATTTTGGCTGCCGATTGTTCGAGCGGGCCGGGCGTGGCTTGCGTCTGACCGAACCGGGTCGGCTGCTGCTGCCCGGTTTGCAGCAAGGCTTTAGTGCGTTGCAGGCGGCCTGCGCCAGCCTACGCAGCGACGAGGGCGCGCTGCGTTTGAAGGCGCCCTCGACCCTGACCATGCGTTGGTTGTTGGCACGGCTGTCGCGGTTTCGCCTGCAGCACCCGGACATCGAGGTGCAGCTGACGGCTGCTTGGATGGATGTCGATAGGGTCGACTTTGAGCGCGAGCCCTTCGACTGCGCAGTGCTGCTCAATGACGGCACTTTCCCGGCGGACTGGGAGCACGTCACCTTGTTCGAGGAGTGGCTGATTCCGGTTTGCGCACCTGAGGCCGTGGCCGGCGGCGTTTGGGATGCGTCACGCCTGCAGGCCGCCGAGCAGTTGCACCCGACCCCGGATCGCCGCGACTGGCGCCAGTGGTTGCAGGCCATGGGCCTGAGCGAGCAGGTGCCGCTGAAAAGCGGTCAGGTGTTCGACATGTTGGAGCTGGGCATAGTCGCCGCTGCCCGTGGTTATGGCGTGTCGATCGGCGACCTGTTGCTGGTCGCCGAAGACGTCGAGCAAGGCCGGTTGGCCCTGCCCTGGCCGACGGCGGTGTACAGCGGCTGCAACTACTCGCTGGTGTGGCCCAAGGCGCGGCGCGGCCAGCCGCGCTTCGAGCGGCTGCGCGATTACTTGCTGGCCGACATCGCCGGGTTGCGCCTGCCGCCCGTTACCTATCTGGGCCCACAGCCTTAGCGCACCAGATGCAGAAAGTGCAGGTGCCGCTCGTATTGGTCGAGAATGTCGCCGATCACTTCCTCGCGGGCCCAGCCCATCAGGTCGTAGTCTTGACCGCCCTCGCTGAGGTGCACCTCGGCGCGAAAGTATTTGCGCGTTTCCGCCGGCTCGGCACTGCTGTCGTGCAGGTTGAAGTTTGGCTGGTTGAGCGCCCGTGGACGTACCTCGTAGCGAAAATCCACTTCGGCACCATGCTGCACTGCCAGCCAAGTGCGGCCATCCTCGCCGGTGTGCACGCTGGCCTGCAGGCCTTGCTTGTGCAGCTCGCCGCACACTTCATTACAGGCTGGCAGCACCACTTCGCTGATGAAGCGGTTGACGTGGCTGCGCCGCGGCAGCATGGCGATGTTGCGCAAGCGTCGCTGCCAGCCGCCTTGGCTGGCGTTGACTGCCCCGGAGTTGCGCGGTTGTTGATGCAAACCACGCTTTGCCGCGTCCAGGCGCAAGGCCTTGAACAGGCCCCAGATGGCCGCCAGCAACACGCAGGCGAAGGGCAGTGCGCTGGCGATGGTGGCCGTTTGCAGGGCCTTGAGCCCGTCGGTCAGCAGCAGGGTGGCGGCCACCACACCGATCAAAATCGACCAGAACAGTCGCTGCCAGAGCGGCGCAGGCCCGGACTTATTGCTGCGCGATGAGAGCATGTCGAGCACTAAGGCGCCGGAGTCGGCGGAGGTGACGAAAAACACGATCACCATGGCCACGGCTATTGATGACAGCAAAGGCGACCACGGTAGCTGCTCAAGCATGGCAAACAGCGCCAAGGAGGTGTCCGCTTTGACGGTGTCGCTCAGGCTGCTGAGGCCTTCGTGTAGCACCAGATGGATCGCGGTATCGCCGAACACTGTCATCCATAACAGGGTGAACGCCGCCGGTACCAGCAGCGCGCCGCAGATAAACTCACGGATGGTCCGCCCGCGGGAAATTCGCGCGATAAACAGCCCGACAAAGGGCGACCAAGACAACCACCAGCCCCAATACAGCAGTGTCCAGCCACCGATCCACTCGGTCGGCTCGTAGGCATACAAATTGAAGGTTTTGCTGACGATCTCCGACAGGTAGGCGCCGGTGTTTTGCACAAAGGCCTTGAGCAGGAACGAGGTGGGGCCGACCACCAGGACGAACAGCAGCAGTAGCACGGCCAGGCCCAGGTTCAGCTCAGAGAGGATGCGGATGCCTTTGTTCAGACCGCTGGCCACCGAGAGGGTGGCCAGGCAGCAGATCACGGCAATTAGCCCGACCTGTATCGGCGCGCTGACCGGCAGGCCAAACAGATGGTTAAAGCCGCTGTTGATCTGCAGTACGCCGTAACCCAGGGTGGTGGCGATGCCAAACACCGTGCCGAGAATGGCGAAGATATCCACTGCATGGCCTATCGGGCCGTAAATTCGCTCGCCGATCAGCGGATACAGCGCCGAACGTAGGCTTAGCGGCAGATCATGGCGATAGCAGAAGTAGGCCAGGATCAGCGCCACAATCGCGTAGATCGCCCAGGCATGCAGGCCCCAGTGAAAGAAGGTCAGTTTCATCGCCTCGCGCGCCGCCTGCACAGTGCCGCCGACCCCTTCGGGTGGGCTGGCAAAATGCATCAGGGGCTCGGCCACCCCGAAAAACATCAGACCAATACCCATGCCGGCGCTAAACAGCATGGCGAACCAACTGCCGTTGCGGTATTCGGGCTGACTGTGCTCGGGGCCGAGCTTGATGTCGCCATAGCGGCTGACGGCGAGGAACACCACGCTGAGCAGCACCAGCGCCACGGTCAGTACATAAAACCAACTGGCGTCGTTGACTATCCAGTGTTGCAGTGCAGCGAACAAACTCTGTGCTTGGCTTTGAAACAGGCTGCTAAACAGCACAATCAAGGCGATGAGCGCGGTGGACACAAAGAACACCGGCGGGTTGATGGTGGAACGCGAAGACGATTTTGCTTCCATGGATTCAGCTCTCCTTATGATCGGATGGCCGCCAAGGGCGGGGTACTGCAAATGCAGGTCGTATTGGATAGCCTTTGTATTAAAAAAGTTCCATGTTGATAGTTTTATTGGATGAATGGCTCAGAGCGCCGAACTGGGTCGGTATTGCAGCGCCTCGGCCAGTTGCGCGCGGCTGATTTGTTCCAGGGCTTCCAGATCGGCGAGGGTGCGCGCCACTTTCAGTACCCGGTGGGCGGCGCGCAGCGA
>JAURXE010000199.1 GCA_030654635.1 Pseudomonas sp. | reverse complement strand
TCATTGCGGGTGTATTGCAGGTCGGCCAAGCGCCGCAGCAACTCACGCTGGTCCATGCGGTCGCCGCGATCGAGGTGCAAGACCATCTTTAGATAGGACTGCGGATCGCCCAAGCCATAGATGCAGGACACCGTGGTGACGATGATCGCGTCGCTGCGCTCTAGCAGCGCCTTGGTCGCCGACAGGCGCATCTGCTCGATATGGTCATTGATCGAGGCGTCCTTCTCAATAAAGGTGTCGGAGGACGGCACATAGGCTTCGGGCTGGTAGTAATCGTAATAAGAAACGAAATACTCCACCGCATTGTTCGGAAAAAAACCCTTGAACTCCCCGTACAACTGGGCTGCCAGGGTTTTATTCGGCGCCAGAATAATGGTGGGGCGCTGCACCTGAGCGATCACATTGGCGATGCTGAAGGTCTTGCCAGAGCCCGTCACCCCGAGCAAGGTTTGATGCGACAGCCCCGCCTCTAACCCTTCAACCATCAGTTTGATGGCCTGCGGTTGGTCGCCGGCAGGCTTGAAGCGCGTAACCAACTCAAACTTCGACATGCAAACCTCAACAAACACCTGTGACGCGACTAAGCAAACGGCGTCATACACCCGTGAAAAGCGTGCGTAGGCGTATCGCCGCGCCCGTTCTTGGTGGCTATAATAGCGACCCGTTTGCGCAACCCCTAATGCGAGTATTTGCCGGGTGTTGCATGCCTTCAGTCTTTCTTCTCGAGTTCCCGCCTCATGAGCCTGTTCTCCGCCGTCGAAATGGCGCCGCGCGACCCAATTTTGGGCCTCAACGAAGCTTTTAATGCAGACACCCGGGCCCACAAGGTCAATTTAGGTGTCGGGGTTTATTTCAACGAAGAAGGCCGCATTCCGCTGCTGCGCGCAGTCGCTGCGGCCGAACAAGCCCGCATCGAAGCCCACGCACCGCGAGGTTACCTGCCGATCGAGGGCATTGCCGCCTACGATCAAGCCGTGCAAAAACTGCTGTTTGGTGCCGACTCCGAATTGCTCGCCGCCGGCCGCGTTATCACCACCCAATCGGTGGGTGGTACCGGCGCACTGAAAACCGGTGCCGACTTTCTCAAGCGACTGCTGCCTGATGCCATAGTCGCCATCAGCGACCCGAGCTGGGAAAACCACCGCGCCTTGTTTGAAGCGGCCGGCTTCCCGGTACACAATTACCGCTATTACAACGCCGCCAACCACGATGTAAATCGTGCGGGCATGCTGGAAGACCTGAAAAACCTGCCGGCCCGCTCGATCGTGGTGCTGCACGCCTGCTGCCATAACCCGACTGGCGTTGACCTGAGCCTGGACGACTGGCAAGCCGTGCTGGACGTGCTGCGCGAGCGCGAGCATGTGCCTTTCCTGGATATCGCCTACCAGGGTTTTGGCGATGGCATCGAGCAAGACGCCGCCGCCGTGCGTCTGTTTGCCGAGTCTGGGCTGCCGTTCTTTGTTTCCAGCTCGTTCTCCAAATCTTTCTCGCTGTATGGCGAACGGGTTGGCGCGCTGTCGATTGTCAGCGGCTCGAAAGAAGAAGCCGGCCGGGTACTCTCCCAAGTTAAACGGGTGATCCGCACCAACTACTCCAACCCGCCCACCCACGGCGCCACCATAGTCGCCAACGTGCTCAACAGCCCGGAATTGCGCGCACTGTGGGAGCAAGAGCTGGGCGAAATGCGCGAGCGTATTCGTGGCATGCGTCTGGCGCTGGTTGAGCAGCTAAGCGGGATGAACGCCAAGCGTGATTTCAGCTTCGTCGCCCGCCAACGCGGGATGTTCTCTTACTCGGGTCTGACTGCCGAGCAGGTAGAGCGCCTACAAAGTGAATTCGCCATTTATGCCGTCGGCACTGGCCGTATTTGCGTCGCCGCACTCAACCATAACAACCTTAAAGCGGTCACCCACGCCATCGCCGAAGTCCTCTGAAAAACGCCTGAAAGGCATCCTCAACAGGTTGACTTTCCGTTTCTAATCAGTAGGATACGAACCGTAATTCCGCGATAGCTCAGTTGGTAGAGCAAGTGACTGTTAATCACTGGGTCCCTGGTTCGAGTCCAGGTCGTGGAGCCAAATTCAAAGCCTCGGTTAATCCCGGGGCTTTTTTGTGCCTGCCGAACTCTCACCAGGGACTGCGTCCCAGGTTATTCGCGGACGCTCACCCTTGCGGGGCCGTGCTAAAGCACGTTCAGCTGCGCTGTTGAGTCTAGGTCGTGGAGCCACATACAAAAAGCCCCTACCGTTATGGCTGGGGCTTTTTCATTTAAAGCTCGCGCAGATCCGCGCCAGCAAGGTGACGAGTTGCCTACCGAAAATAAAACGGCCGATCAATGATCGGCCGTTTTGGTTAGGTCATCCGTGACCTTAGTTGAGGCTCAGCCTGTCCCGATTCTTCTCCAGGATTGCCGCACCGATCCCCTTAACTTCCAGCAAGTCATCGACTGAAGCAAAAGCCCCATTGGCGATGCGGTATTCGACTATGGCAGTGGCCTTCACCGTGCCAATACCCAGTAACTCGCGCTCTAGCGTGCTGGCATCGGCAGTATTGAGGTTGACCTTGCCGACTTCGGCAACCGCGGGAGTGGTCGCTTGCGTGTGCACCGGCTGAGTCGCTTGAAGCGGCACAGACTCAGCGGCCGAAACGGCAAACGAGACACCCGCCAAGAGGGCAAACAGAACAGAATGGATACGTGTTTTTTGCATGATTAACAGTCCTTGTCTTATTAGATTAACGCGGTACTCCATGACCCGCGCCATTTGAAAATAGCCGGACTGGATAATCTGTCAAATCTGCGCGGACTATTGGCAGCCGACACGGCTCAGCGGACAACAGTAAAAGCTAGCCGAACTAACAACAACCACCTCCAAGCCCGCTGATTTGGCGCACCAGGCAGCGCTCCGGTACACTGAGCACACCGCAACA
>JAURXE010000193.1 GCA_030654635.1 Pseudomonas sp. | reverse complement strand
GAGTTCGCTCATGTTTGAATTTACTTGGCCGTGGATCTTCTTGCTCGCGCCACTGCCGTGGCTGTTGCGCCGCTGGTTACCGGTGGCCGAGAGCGGCGAGGCGACGCTTAACGTCAGCTTCTTACCCGAGCTGGAAGCCCTGGCCGGACGCCGGGCGCGGGCCAATTTGTCGGCCTGGCAGCAACAGCTGCCCTTTGCGCTGATTTGGCTGCTGCTGCTGTTGGCCGCCGCCCGCCCGGAATGGGTCGGCGAACCCTTGCCGTTGGCCGCCAGTGGCCGCGACCTGATGGTCGCGGTGGATGTTTCCGGCTCCATGGAACAGCGCGACATGCAGTGGCAGGGCCAGGACGTCGACCGCCTCAGCCTGGTCAAGCACCTGTTTAGCGACTTTATCGAACAACGCCGCGGCGACCGCGTCGGCCTGATCCTGTTTGGCAGCCAGGCCTATCTGCAAGCCCCGCTGACCTTCGACCGCCACACGGTGCGCACCTGGCTGGATGAAGCGGTGATCGGCATAGCCGGCAAGAACACCGCCATTGGCGATGCCATTGGCTTGGCGGTTAAACGCCTGCGCCAGCGCCCGGCCAATAGCCGCGTGCTGATCCTGATTACCGATGGCGCCAACACTGCCGGCGCCATCGAACCGCTGACTGCCACCCGTCTGGCTGCCGAACAGGGGGTAAAAATCTACACCATCGGCATTGGCTCGGACCCCGACGCCGGCCTCCTCAGCATGTTTGGCTTGAATCCCGGCTCCGACCTGGACGAGCCGACCCTCAAGGCCATCGCCACGCAAACCGGCGGGCAGTATTTTCGTGCCCGCGACGCCGATGAACTGGAAGAGATCAAGGCCAGTCTCGACCAGCTCGAGCCTGTCGCCCAGCAAGCCACCCAGGCCCGTCCGGCATTGGCACTGTATTGCTGGCCATTAAGCGCGGCGCTACTGCTCAGCCTGCTGCTGGTGGCTCGCGAACTCTGGCCCAACATCCAACGACTCAAGCCCCTGTGGCGCCGGAGGCAAGTATGAGCACCCTCGCGCTAGCCGGGCTGTGGCCCCATTGGTTGCGGCCCGTTTGGCTGCTGGTGCTGCCATTACTCGGCTGGCTGCTGTGGCAACTCTGGCATCGCCAGCAACGCGCAGGCCGCTGGCAAAGCTTGCTGCCGACGGCCTTTCATCAGGTGCTGCTCAGCGGCGCCAGTGCCCGCAACAGCCGCCTGCCCTGGCTAGTGCTGGCCTTGGCATGGTCGCTGGCGCTGTTGGCGTTGCTTGGTCCGGGTTGGGAGCGGGTCGAACAAAACAGCCTGAAACGCGCCGATCCCTTGGTGGTAGTGCTGGAGCTGACCCCAGCGATGCTGGCCAGTGACGTGCAGCCCAATCGCCTCGCCCAGGCCAAGCGAAAACTGCTGGACTTGCTACAAAGCCGGCGCGATGCGCAAACGGCCATAGTGGTCTTTGCCGGCAGCGCCCACACCCTAGTGCCGCTGTCGGACGACCTGGCCACCAGTCGCAACCTGCTCGACTCGCTGAGTCCCGCGATCATGCCCGCCGCTGGCCAGCGTGCCGACCTGGCTGTCAGTTTGGCCGCCGACTTACTCAAACAAGGCGCCCAAGGCGCGGGCAAAATACTGCTGATCGACAGTGGCCTTGACCCGCAAGAACAAGACGGCATTCGTCAAAGCCTCAAGCAACAAAAAATCCAGCTGTTGATTCTCGGCATTGGCACCAACGAAGGTGCGCCCATTGCGCTGGAAGGCGGCGGTTTTGTGAAAGATGCCCAAGGCGCGATTGTGCTGCCGCGCCTGGACAGTCGTAGCCTCAAACAACTGGCTGATGAACTGGGGGGCCGCTATGCCGGCGCCAGCCTGGATGACGACGACTTGCGCCGCCTCAACCTGCTCGATGGTGCGCAAAGCCTGCGCGCAGGCACTGAGCCGACGCAGCTGACTACCTGGGCCGATCAAGGCCATTGGCTGTTGCTGCCGCTGTTGCTGCTGGCCGCTTGCGCAGGGAGACGCGGTTGGTTGTTCTGCTTGCCGCTGCTGTTGCCGTTATTGTTGGCCGCCCCGCAATCGAGCTACGCCTTCGAGTTTAATGACCTCTGGCTGCGCCCCGACCAACAGGGCCAGCGCCTGCTTGAGGCGCAAAAACCGCTGGAGGCAGCCAAACGTTTTGCCAATCCGCAGTGGCAAGCCCAGGCCCTGTATCAGGCTGGCGACTACAACGGCGCCGCCGAACGCTTTGCCCAAGGCTATAGTGCTGCCGATCACTACAACCGCGGCAATGCCCTGGCCAAAGCCGGCGAACTGGAAGCGGCAATCGACGCCTACGAACAAGCGCTGGAGCGCCAAGCCGACCTGGCGCCGGCCAAACAAAACAAGGCCCTGGTCGAGCAAGCCCTGCAACAACGTCAGCAGCAGAAACAAGATCAGCAACAGCCCAATAAAGATCAACAGCAACAGAATTCACAGTCCTCGCAGCAACAGCAGCAACAAAATCAAGGCAGTGAAAAAGCGCAAAAACCGGGCGAGCCCGCGCTGGACGCCAAGTCGCAACAAGAGTCTGGCGAGCAAAAAGAGCAGCAGCCCTCGGCGGCAAAACCTGCCACCGAAAAACCGGCGAGCGATGCGACCGGCAAGGACAACGCCAAGCAGCCAACCGAGCCGGCCAAGGCACAAAATCCAGCCGACCAACAGCCACCAGCCAAGCCCGCTGAACAGCCCGGCAAGGCCCAAGCGAGCGCCCAGGAAAAATCCACCAAGCCGGCCGACAGCCAAGACCCCGAAGGCACGCCGGCAAAACCTCTGGACACCGAACAACGGCAAGCACTGGAACAATGGCTG
>JAURXE010000188.1 GCA_030654635.1 Pseudomonas sp. | reverse complement strand
TTGGCAGATTATCCAGCAAAGCGCGGTGATCTACACTCTGCGCCATCGTTAACTCCATCGGCGAACCCCATGATCAAGTCCCGTGCCGCCGGTGCCTTCACCGCCAATCAACCGCTGCAAATCGTCGAAGTGGACGTGGCGCCGCCCAAGGCCGGCGAAGTACGGGTGCGCATCGTTGCCACCGGCGTTTGCCATACCGATGCTTACACCCTGTCCGGGGAAGACTCGGAAGGCATCTTTCCGTGCATCTTGGGCCACGAAGGCGGCGGCATTGTTGAGTCGATAGGCGCCGGTGTGACCTCTCTGGCGGTCGGCGATCACGTGATTCCGCTGTACACGGCGGAATGTCGCGAGTGCAAGTTCTGCAAGTCCGGCAAGACCAATCTCTGCCAGGCAATTCGCAGCACCCAGGGCCGCGGCGTGATGCCGGACGGTACCAGCCGTTTCTCCTATCAGGGCCAGCCGATTTATCACTACATGGGTTGCTCGACGTTCTCCGAGTACACCGTGCTGCCGGAAATCGCCCTAGCGAAAATCCCCAAAGACGCGCCGTTGGAGAAGGTCTGCCTGCTCGGCTGCGGCGTGACCACCGGCATTGGCGCGGTGCTGAATACAGCCAAGGTGGAAGAGGGCGCCACCGTGGCGATCTTCGGCCTGGGCGGCATCGGCCTGGCGGCAATTATCGGCGCGAGCATGGCTAAGGCCAGCCGCATCATCGCCATCGATATAAATCCGACCAAGTTTGAAATCGCCAAGCAGCTGGGCGCCACCGATTGCATCAACCCCAAGGATTACGCCAAGCCGATTCAGGAGGTCATCGTCGAGCTGACCGATGGCGGTGTGGACTACAGCTTCGAGTGTGTCGGCAATGTACAGCTGATGCGTGCGGCGCTGGAGTGCGCCCACAAGGGTTGGGGCGAATCGGTAATTATCGGCGTGGCCGGCGCCGGCCAGGAAATCAGCACCCGGCCGTTCCAGCTGGTCACCGGTCGGGTCTGGCGCGGTTCGGCCTTCGGCGGCGTGCGCGGGCGTACTGAGTTGCCCAGCTATGTGGCCAAGGCGCAGAGCGGTGAGATTCCGCTGGACACCTTTATTACCCACAACCTGCCGCTGGATGAGATCAACACCGCCTTCGAGCTGATGCATGAAGGCAAAAGCATCCGCACCGTGATTCATTTCTGAGGCGGCGGTCATGGCTCTAGAGAATCTGTCCTGCCAGAAAAGCTTTGGCGGCTGGCACAAGCGCTATCGGCATAGTTCGGCGCTGTTGGGCTGTGATATGCGCTTCAGTATTTACCTGCCACCCCAGGCCGAGCAGGGCGCGCCCTTGCCGGTGTTGTATTGGTTGTCCGGGCTGACCTGTACCGACGAGACCTTTATGCAAAAGGCCGGTGCCCAGCGCATGGCGGCCGAATTGGGCTTGGTGATAGTGGCGCCGGACACCAGCCCGCGTGGCCTGGACGTGCCAGACGATGCCGAGGGCGGTTGGGATTTCGGCCTGGGTGCGGGGTTTTATTTGAACGCCACCCAGCAGCCCTGGGCGCGGCATTATCAGATGCACGATTACGTGGTGCAGGAGTTGCCGGCGCTGATCGAGGCGCACTTTCCGGTGTCGCAACGGCGTGGTATCAGCGGTCATTCCATGGGCGGTCATGGCGCGCTGGTCTGCGCCTTGCGCAATCCTGGGCGTTACCAGTCGGTGTCGGCCTTTGCGCCCATCACTAACCCAAGTAATTGCCCCTGGGGCGAGAAGGCCTTCAGCGGCTACTTAGGTGAGAATCGCAACAGTTGGCGCGAATGGGATGCCTGCGCGTTGCTGGCCGGTGCCCAGGAGCGTTTGCCGATGCTGATCGATCAGGGCGATTGCGATGAGTTTTTACTGACTCAGCTGCAGCCCGAGGCGCTACAAGCACAGGCACGTCTGCATGGGCATCAGCTGTGGTTGCGCATGCAGCCGGGCTACGACCATAGCTACTACTTTATCGCCAGCTTTATGGATGACCATCTGCGTCATCACGCGGCGGCCCTGCAGGCTTAAGGTCGTTGGCTTAAATCGCCTCGGTTTGGGTGCGGTTTAACTCGGCCTGCGGTCGCGAGGAGGCAAACCGAGTAGAATCGCCGCCTGACTTCTGCAAGGCCTGACTTTCATGAGCAACGCTATACGCATTGGCCACGGCTACGATGTGCACCGCTTCGGCGACGGGACTTTTATTACCCTGGGCGGGGTGCAGATCGCTCACGGCTTTGGCCTGATCGCCCATTCTGACGGCGACGTGTTGTTGCACGCGCTCTGCGATGCGTTGCTCGGCGCCTCGGCGCTGGGCGATATAGGCAAACACTTCCCCGATACCGATGCGCAATTCAAAGGTGCAGACAGCCGTGTGTTGCTGCGTCGGGTGCTGGCGCTGGTTAAGGCCAAGGGCTGGAAAGTCGGTAATGTCGACACCACCATAGTCGCCCAAGCGCCGAAGATGGCCCCGCATATCGAGGCCATGCGTGTACTGCTTGCCGCCGACCTGGAAGTCGAGCTGGATCAGGTTAACGTCAAGGCCACCACCACGGAAAAACTCGGCTTCACTGGCCGTGAAGAGGGCATCGCCGTGCATGCAGTGGCTTTGCTGGTGCGCGCATGAACAATCTTGAGGTTGCGCTGGATCAGGTCAACGTCAAGACCGCCATGATCACAGGCACGGAAAAACTCGGGTTTACCTGCCGTGAAGACGGCATCGCCGTGCATGCGGTTACCTTGTTG
>JAURXE010000169.1 GCA_030654635.1 Pseudomonas sp. | reverse complement strand
GTACTGCGGACGCTTACGCGCTTTACGCAGACCAACTTTCTTACGCTCTACTTCACGTGCATCGCGAGTCACGAAGCCGGCCTTGCGCAGAGCAGGACGCAGCGATTCGTCGTAGTCCATCAGAGCACGAGTAATGCCGTGACGGATTGCGCCCGCTTGACCGCTAACGCCACCACCAGCAACAGTGATGAACAGATCGAACTTCTCGACAGTCTCGGTCAGTTCCAGCGGCTGACGAACTACCATACGGGCAGTTTCGCGACCGAAGAAATTCTCCAGAGTGCGGTTATTGATCGAGATTTTGCCAGTGCCCGCACGCATGAAAACGCGAGCGGTTGCAGTCTTGCGACGGCCAGTGCCGTAATTTTGAGTCGCCGACATAATGAACTATTCCGTTAAAACTTCAGTTCTTGGGGCTGCTGAGCAGTGTGAGGGTGAACAGCGCCCGCATACACTTTCAGCTTACGGTACATGTCGCGACCCAGCACGTTTTTAGGCAACATGCCTTTAACTGCGGTCTCGAGCACACGCTCTGGCTGCTTGGCGAGCAACTTTTCAAAGTTGATCGACTTGATGCCACCCGGGAAACCGGAGTGCGAGTAGTACATTTTGTCAGTAGTTTTTGCGCCGGTCACACGAATCTGCTCAGCGTTGATTACGACAATGTAGTCGCCAGTATCAACGTGCGGGGTGAACTCAGGCTTGTGCTTGCCACGTAGACGACTAGCGATCTCGGTGGCCAGACGACCCAGAGTCTGACCTGCAGCGTCGACGACGAACCAGTCGCGCTTAACAGTTTCCGGTTTAGCAGTAAAAGTTTTCATTCTTTATAGCCTCAGGGGCCGCCCTGAAAATTAGACGGCGGATCTTACTAAATAATGCGGACTTTGACAAGTCAAAGACAGCCGAACACGGACGCTATCGGGGCTCGGGTCATCGCGTCCGTTACGACAAATCAGCGGGCTTGGCATCCCCCGCCGAAAAACAGCTGCGGAATTATGCCGATTACAGGAAAAAATTCAACCTGAATCGCGATAAATTTAGCAAAAGCCCTGCTTTGCTAAGTGCAAAGGCAGGGCCGGCGCTTAAGGACGGGCAATTAAAACTACAGCGAACGGGCAATGATCTCTTTCATGATTTCATTAGTGCCCGCATAAATCCGCTGCACCCGCGCGTCCGCCCATGCCCGCGCCACCGGGTACTCCCACATATAGCCGTAGCCACCGTGCAGCTG
>JAURXE010000157.1 GCA_030654635.1 Pseudomonas sp. | reverse complement strand
CGTTACGACGGCAGCTACAGCAAGGCCAACAACTACAGCGCTGGCGGCGACTTCAAGAGCAGCACCAGCACCGGCCAGCTCGGCAATGGCTCGCCGCTGGACGAAGTGGCCTCCAGTGCCTACGAGACACAAAACCACGCTCTGGGCATGGCCCTCAAGCTGGGTGAAGACCTGCTGGAGCTGAAACTCGGCTATCAGCAGGTGCCGCAAGAGTTATTCCCTAACCAGCGCATGGACATGACCGACAACACCCAACAACGCATCAGCCTGCGCTACCTGAGCCAGTTCAACTGGGGCGAGCTGGACACCCGCGTGTACCACGAGAAGGTCGACCACTCGATGGACTTCGGTCCGGACAAACGCTTCTGGTATGGCATGCAATCCAACATTGCCGGCAGCAACGATGGCAAGCCCTGCTCGCCGATTTCCGCCAGCTGCGCCGCCGGCATGCCGATGGACAGCGAAGGCAAAACCAGCGGCGCAACCGTCAAAGCCACCATCGACCTGAGTGAGCAGGATCTGCTGCGGGTTGGCGGCGAATACCAGCGCTATCGCCTGCAGGACTACTGGAGTCCGTCCGGTAGCGGCATGTGGCCCAACACCTTCGAGAACATCAACGATGGCCAACGCGACCGCGCCGCGTTGTTTTCCGAGTGGGAATCGCAGCTCAGTGCCGACTGGCTGACTCTGCTCGGGGTGCGCTACGAGAATGTGCAGAGCGACGCCGGCGATGTGCACGGCTACGGCAACATGATGGGCAACCAGAACGCCGAGGCCGCCGCGTTCAACGCCGCCGACCGCAGCCAGACCGACCATAACTGGGACCTCAGCGCCCTGGCCCGCTACACCCACAGCGAGCAGCTGGATGTGGAGTTCGGCTACGCACGCAAGGTCCGCTCACCGAACCTGTACGAACGCTACACTTGGTCCAGCTGGGCGATGGCGGCGACCATGAACAACTTTGCCGGCGACGGTAATGGCTACGTCGGCGATATCGACCTCAAACCGGAAACCGCCAACACCCTCTCCACCACCTTCGACTGGCACAGCAGCGACCGCCAGCACGAACTCAAGGTCACGCCCTTCTACACCCTGGTCGACGACTATATCGATGCCGTCAGCCTCACCGGCAATGCCGTGCCCGCCGACCAGTTCAACGTCCTGCAGTACGCCAACCAGTCGGCGCGCCTGTACGGCATGGACGTCTCCGGCAAGCTGCCGTTGGCCAGCAACGAGCTGGGCAACTGGGGCGTCAATGGTCTGATCAACTACACCAACGGCAAGAACCGCGACACCAATGATGAGCTGTACAACATCATGCCGCTCAACACCACGCTGGCCCTGACCCAGGAAATCGGCGGCTGGAGCAACAGCCTGGAGATGCAGAGCGTACAGGCCAAGAACAACGGCTCGGACGTGCGCAACGAGATCCAAACGGCCGGCTACACCCTGTTCAACCTGCGCGCCAGTCACAGCTGGAAGCAAGTGCGGGTCGACTTCGGTGTGGAGAACCTGGCTGACAAGTTCTACTACCTGCCAACCGGCGGCGCCTACACCGCCCAGGGCCGGACCATGTCGATGAATGGCATCGAGTGGGGCGTCGGCGTGCCCGGCATGGGCCGCTCGCTCTACACCGGGGTAAATGTGGCGTTCTAACAGACGGTTAAAAACGACTGCGCTAGCTCTACAGCAGCCCGCCGCAATGGCGGGCTACTTGGCTTATGCAGTCGCTGCAGGCGAGCGTATCCGCCAGCCAGATGACTTCAATCAAGCCAGCCCCCAACACATCACGACAAAATGGTTCAGCACCTGCGGCTATGGCCTCACGGCAAACTCCATTAAGCTCACGCCCATGAATATTGCGTCCACCGACCTGCTGCAATTGGATAGTTCCAGTGCTGTGCCCAGCCTGCGCATCACCGGTGCCTGGACGCTGCACAACTACGCCCGCCTGGAACAACAGTTAGCCAACCTGACACTGCCGATTGCGCCGAGCCAGGCGATTGATCTGCAACAACTGGACGCGCTGGACACCGCCGGCGCCGCCTTGCTGGTCAAACTGCTCGGCAATGACCGCAGCCGCCAGCTCAGCGAACAGGCCGAGGCCTTGCCCGCCGCCCGCCGCGCCTTGCTGGCCACGGTGAGCACCGCCCTGGAACAGATCCCCAGCGCCACCCCACCCGCCAAGCATCAAGGCCTGAACCTTTGGTTGGAGCAACTGGGCCGCGGCATGGAAAGCTTCAGCCAGCAGTTGCTGGCGTTGCTGGGCTTTATCGGGCTGATCCTCGCGACCCTGGCGCGCACACTGCTGCAGCCGTCACGCTGGCGGGTCACCGCGCTGTTCGCCCAGGTTCAGCAAACCGGCCTGAACGCCGCACCGATTGTGGCGCTGCTGACCTTTTTGGTCGGCGCGGTGGTGGCCTTTCTCGGCGCCACGGTGCTCAGCCGTTTCGGCGCCAGCATCTACACGGTGATGCTGGTGGCCTTCTCGTTTTTGCGCGAGTTCGGCGTACTACTCACCGCCATCCTGCTGGCCGGGCGCACCGCCAGTGCCTTTACCGCACAGATTGGCTCGATGAAGGCCAATGAGGAAATCGATGCGATCCGCACCCTCGGTCTCAACCCCATCGAGCTACTGGTGTTACCACGGGTGCTGGCACTGCTGATCAGCCTGCCGCTGCTGACCTTTGTCGCCATGTTGTCGGGGATTTTCGGCGGCGCGCTGGTCTGCACCCTGACCCTGGATATTTCCCCGGCGCTGTTCTTGTCGATTCTGCATGACGTGCCGGTGAAGCACTTCCTGGTCGGCATGGCCAA
>JAURXE010000152.1 GCA_030654635.1 Pseudomonas sp. | reverse complement strand
AAGCGCAGCCGCTGACTGTCAACCAACGAGCCTTTTTGCTGCACATGCTCGCCCAGCACCTGGCGCAAGGCGGCGTGCAACAAGTGGGTTGCCGAGTGATTCAGGCCAGTGGCGTGGCGCACGCTGGCATCCACTTCAGCGGTCACTGTCGCACCGATTTTCAGGCCACCAGCCGCCACAATGCCGTGATGCAAAAACGCGCCGCCGGCTTTGGTGGTGTCACGCACCTCGAAGCGCAGGCCGGTGGCGCAAAGGTAACCGCTATCACCAATCTGACCGCCGGATTCTGCGTAGAACGGCGTCTGATCGAGCACCACCACGCCCTCCTCGCCTGCCAATAGCTGCTCAACCGCCTCGCCCGCCTTGAACAGCGCGACAACTGCGCCCTGCCCCTGAGTGCCGTCATAGCCGAGAAAGCGGGTTTCGCTGTCGACCTTGAACAGGCTGGTGTAATCCATGCCGAACGCACTGGCCGAGCGCGCACGCACGCGCTGGGCGTCCATCTCCCGCTCGAAACCAGCCTCATCGAGAGTCAGCTCGCGCTCACGGGCGATGTCGCCGGTCAGGTCCATCGGAAAACCGAAGGTGTCGTAGAGTTTGAAGATCACCTCACCAGGGATCACCGTGCCCTGCAGCTCTGCCAGATCCTGCTCGAGGATCTTCAGGCCTTGCTCCAGGGTCTTGGCAAATTGCTCTTCCTCGGTTTTCAGTACGCGCTCAATCTGCGCTTGCTGCTGTTGCAACTCGGGGAAGGCGGCGCCCATCTCGGCCACCAGAGCCGCGACTATTTGATAGAAGAAGCTGCCCTTGGCGCCGAGCTTGTTGCCGTGCCGGCAGGCGCGACGAATGATGCGGCGCAGCACATAGCCACGGCCTTCGTTGGACGGGATCACGCCATCGGCGATCAAGAAACCGCACGAGCGAATATGGTCGGCGACCACTTTCAGCGAGGCTTGATCTTCATTGGCGCAACCAATCGCCTTGGCCGCAGCGTTCAGCAGGCTCTGAAACAGGTCGATCTCATAGTTCGAGTTGACGTGCTGCAGCACGGCGCTGATGCGCTCCAAGCCCATGCCGGTGTCTACAGACGGCGCAGGCAACGGATGCATAACCCCGTCAGCCGTGCGATTGAACTGCATAAAGACGTTGTTCCAAATCTCGATATAACGGTCGCCGTCTTCCTCTGGTGAGCCCGGCGGGCCGCCCCAGATATGCTCGCCGTGGTCGAAGAAAATTTCGGTGCAAGGTCCGCACGGACCGGTGTCGCCCATGGCCCAGAAGTTATCCGAAGCGTAGGGCGCGCCTTTATTGTCGCCAATGCGCACCATGTGCTCAGCTGGCACGCCAATCTCTTGGGTCCAGATGTCGTAGGCCTCGTCATCACTGGCATAAACCGTAACCCAGAGCTTCTCCTTGGGTAAGTTCAGCCACTTATCCGAGGTCAGAAAGGTCCAGGCGTAGTTGATTGCATCGCGCTTAAAATAATCGCCAAAGCTGAAGTTGCCGAGCATTTCGAAGAAGGTGTGATGGCGCGCGGTGTAGCCGACGTTTTCCAAGTCGTTGTGCTTACCGCCGGCACGCACGCATTTCTGACTGGAAGTGGCGCGGGTGTAGGCGCGTTTTTCCAAGCCGAGAAAGCAATCTTTGAACTGATTCATCCCGGCGTTGGTAAACAACAAGGTCGGGTCATTGGCTGGGATCAGCGAGCTGGAAGCAACACGGGTGTGCCCCTGCTCCTCGAAGAAGCGAAGGAAGGCTTCACGGATTTCTGCGCTTTTCATAGGTTCGTCCACGGAAACTGCGGCCACAAATTGCCGGCAAAGGCCCGCATTATATAGACCGAGCGCCCAGGGGATAACCTGTTTATGCAGAGAATCGCCTGAACTGAACCTTTGCGGCTCAATCGGCGCTGACGGGAACCACTAAAAGTCCGGCGCGCAGGCCGTTTTTGACCTTTGGATTGGGGAAGATAATCCGCGCACCCGGCTCTTCGATGATCCAGCGGGTGCCGGCAATATCCTCGGCCAACAGATAGCCAAGTGGCAGCTCGCTGAAGTTTTCGACATCGGCGGGCAGGTGCAAGCGAAACGCATCGCTGTGTTTAATCACCTCGCGCGCCACCTGAAACAGCTGCAGAACATCCAGCACCTGGCCCTCCAGGGAGGCTTCGGTGCCTTCAATCAAACTTTGCAGGTGGTCTTCGAGCTGCTGCAGGTTGACCGCTTGATTTTGCCCAAAGGGCCGCGCCCTACCCAGCTCAAGGGTGAAAGCCTCCGCATCGAGACAGGCATAGGTGTAGGAGCTGAAGGTGATACCGACCTTGCTTTGCAGCAACACCGCCGTGATCCCGGCCGCTTGCAAGCGCGCCAGTTCCAGACGCGAATGCACTCGCTCGGGGCTGAAGGGATAGAGCGCAAATTGCTCGATTTGCGAGCCACGAATGGCCGTGTGCAAGTCGTAATGCAAGCGGGTGCGCCCCGGCAGGCTGAAGAAATTCGCCGCCAGGCGCTCCAACTCGCAGGCACGCAGGGCCTCGTAACCGCTGGCATCGGCGTGTCGGCCATTGAAAAGACGATTGATATCTTGATCGATAAAGCGCTCGCCGCGGCGCATGGCCGGCGGGTTACCGAGCAAAAACAACAGGCGCACCCGCGGCTTGAAGTGCCCGCCAGCAATGCTTTGCAGCAGGCTGTCGAGCAGTTCAATGGGCGCCGTTTCGTTGCCGTGAATACCCGCCGACAGCAACAGATCAAAGCCGTCGTCATCGCTGGCAGGCGGCGTCACTTCCAGCGCACCCTCGGCCAGCCAATGCAGGCGCACACCGGCTTGGGTCAGCTGGATTTTTTCAGCCGGCTCGCGGCCGGCCAGAGTCAGTTCAAGCAACCTACCCAGCGCGAGCATTGGCGTTCCTCGTTGTTGAGCCGAGACTCAGTGATCGTGATTGCAATCCGGGCCGTGCACGTGACCCTCGTCATCCGCCTCAACCGGCTCCATCTCCAACTGCAGGCTGACCAAGTTGGTCGCCAGCGGCCGCATTAACAGATTAGCGTATTCGGTGTCGCCTTCCTCAACATCGACGCCGATCAGCAATTGACCATTGCCGGCTTGCTGAATCCAGATTTCCTTGCCTTGCCAGATCACCGCAAAACGCGTGCAGGAGGTTTCCAGCTGGGTGCCATCGGTATCTTCGAGAATCAATTGCAGGGCATCGCTCATAAAAGCTCCAGTTGCTAAATCACAGGTGCCAAGCCCGCGGAACAAGCTCGAGACTGAGACTTGCCGGCCGCCACTTAAGCCAGTTGAAAAGGGTAAACCGAGCCTAGTTTAAGGATCTGAGTCAATTGATCCAAGGCCGTGCGGCATTCATTGAGCAATTGCGGGTCGGCCAGATCGGCATCCACCAAGCGATCACGGTAATGCTGATCGACCCAAGCGTTGAGTGTGGCATACAGCTCGGCCGTCATGACCACACCCGGATTGACCGCCGCCAACTCAGGCTGATTCAGCGCCACGCGCAGACGCAAACAGGCCGGGCCGCCGCCGTTTTGCATGCTTTGCTTGAGGTCAAACACCTGCACCTCGGCAATCGCGCCGTTGCTGGCGGTGAGCTGCTGCAGATAGCTCCAGACCCGCGGATTATTGCGGCACTCCTCCGGCACTATCAGCAACATGCCGCCATCGGCGCGAGTCAGCAACTGGCTGTTGAACAGATAGGACTTCACCGCATCTTCGACCGTGACCTGCTCACGCGGCACGCAGATGGCATTGAACTGACCACCCCGGGCGGCCAGCTTTGCCTGCAACTCGGCCATGACTTGATCGCTGTGCAAGAAGGCGTCTTGGTGATGGAACATCACCTCGCCATTGCCGACGGCGATCACATCGTTGTGAAATACGCCCTGATCGATCACCGCAGGGTTCTGCTGGGCGTACACCACGCCCGCCTCGCTCAAGCCATGCAAGCGCGCCACGGCTTGGCTAGCCTCCAGGGTTTGCCGCGCTGGGTAGCGTTGCGGCGCCGGGAAGCGGCTGTCAAAAGCGCTGCGCCCAAAGACGAAAAACTCCACACCGGCAGCGTCGTAGCTCTTACAAAAGCGCGTGTGGTTGGCCGCGCCTTCGTCACCAAACTGGCTGACCGCAGGCAACGCGGCGTGATGGGCAAAGTGTTCGGCGTTATTAAACATCGCCGCCAGCACCCGGCTGGTAGTCGGGTGTTCGATGGAGCGATGGAACTTGCAATTAAGATTGGCGGCGGTGAAATGCACCCGGCCATCCTCAGTGTCGGCACTCGGGCTGACGGTGCAGGCATTCGCCGTCCACATACTGGATGCCGAACTGCAGGCCGCGAGCAACGGCATCGCCTCTTTCGCCGCCTTGGCGATCACCTGCGCATCGCTGCCGCCAAAACCCAGGCTACGCAGCGAGGCCACATCCGGGCGCTCCTGGGGGGCCAGCACGCCCTGCTGGAAACCCATGTCCATCAGCGCTTTCATCTTCGCCAGGCCTTGCTTGGCGGCCTCCTTGGGGTTGGAGCCCTGCTGGCTGTTGCTCTGCGAAGCCACGTTACCGTAGGACAGCCCACCGTAGTTGTGGGTCGGCCCGACCAAGCCATCGAAGTTCATCTCAAAAGAGTTGCTCACAGCGACACTCCCGGCGTCAGGGTTGCAGGCAGGCTTAGGGTTGCAGATTCCAGCGAGGCCACCGGATAGGCGCAGTAATCGGCCGCGTAGTAGGCGCTGGCACGGTGATTACCCGAAGCGCCAACCCCACCAAAGGGCGCACTGCTGGCGGCGCCGGTGAGTTGCTTGTTCCAGTTGACGATACCGGCGCGGCTCTGCAGCCAAAACTGCTGATAGCGCTCGGCGGAGTCCGACAACAGCCCGGCGGCCAAACCAAATTGGGTGGCATTGGCCTCGGCGATGGCGGCGTCGAAGTCGCTGTAGCGAATCACTTGCAGCAAGGGGCCGAAGAACTCTTCATCCGGGCGATTGCTCACGGCGGTCACATCGATAATGCCCGGCGTGAGCAAGGCCGCCGTGGCCTGCCGTTGAGTCATGGTCAGCAACGCGGTCGCGCCCTTGGCCAGCAACTGCTGTTGCGCGATGAGCAGATGCTCGGCGGCGGCAAGGGAAATCACCGACCCCATAAAAGGCGCGGGCACCTGATCGAAGGCACCGACCTGAATGTTCGACGCCACCGCCACCAAGCGT
>JAURXE010000148.1 GCA_030654635.1 Pseudomonas sp. | reverse complement strand
CGAGGAGGCCGACAAGCTCGAGCAACTGGCGCTGCTGGAGGCCGCACAAGATCAGCTGAAGCGCAGCAGCGATGCCTTCACCGAGCGCGTGCCGCAGCTGTCGGCCAAGCTGCAACTGGTCGGTCGGCAACTCGCCGACCTCGAAGCCAAGGAACGCACCTTGGAGGACGCCCTGCGCCGTCGTCAGCTGCTGCCAACCAACCTGCCGTTCGGCGCGCCCTTTCTCGACCCTATCGATGATTCGCTGGATAACCTGCTGCCGCTGCTGAACGACTATCAGGACAGCTGGCAAGGCCTGCAACGCATCGACGGGCAGATCGAGGCGCTGTATGCCCAGGTACGCTTGAAAGGTGTGGCCAAATTCGACAACGAAGACGATGTCGAGCGGCGCCTGCAGCTGCTGATCAACGCCTACGCCCACTGCCAGGATGAGGCCATCACCCTGGCCAAGGCCCGTCGCGCGGCGGTCACTGACATCGCCCGCACCCTGCGCAATATCCGCAGCGACTACGACAATCTGGAACACCAACTTGCGCTGTTCAATCGCGAGATCAACAAGCGCCAGGTTTCCAACCTGGAGAGCTTTCGCATCGTGTTGGCACCGAACAAGGACGCCCTCAAACATATCGACCAGATCATTCACAGCGCCGGCCAGTACGAAGAAGGCGAGACCCTCTCGGTATTCGACCTGACCCAATCAGTCGAACAGGACTCGCGCAACGAAGAGGCCAAGGAGTATCTGGCCCGCCTGGTTGCGGCCAATCACAACCAGCTAGGCCTCAAAGATCTGTTCGAGCTGGCCTTCGAGATCACCAAGGTCGGCGGCGCGCCTGTAGTGCACACCGACATCGACGGCGCAGCCTCGAACGGCACCACCATGACCATCAAGGCGCTGACCAACATGTACCTGTTGCTGCACCTGATGGACCGCGAGCGGGCCGGGCAGATCCGCTTGCCGTATTACCTCGACGAAGCCGCCGACATCGACGAACGCAATCAGCAAGCGCTGCTGGAAACCAGCCTGCAACTGGGCTTTGTGCCGATTCTAGCCAGCGTCAAACCGCAGGTCTCCGCCCACGTGGCCATTGACCTGGAGGGCGGCAGCGGCCCGCAGGGAATCTATCTGGATGAGGCCGACTGGAAATACATTCGCCAGCGTGAACCGGCCAGCAGCCCACAAGCTGCCACTGCAACGGACGCCACTCCGGCCTGAGTACCACGCGAATTATTAAACCGCCATAAACAACTGGGGCCGCAATAGCGGCCCCAGTTGTTTAAGTAGCGCTATTTAGCCAGAGCAATTTTCGGTGCCCACAGCAGCCACTCATCCTTGGGTTCGGCGTTAAGCATAAAGGTTTGCCCTGGCCGCGCAGGATTGCCCATCAAGGTCACATCTGGGGTAGCGAAGGAAATGCCGCCTTCCAGAACCGACTCCAAGGAATCAGTGCGCAGCTTCACTCCCTTGAACAAACCCGCATCAACAGTCACGCCACTGGTATTCCAAAAGCGCGTGCCGCTGTGCACCAAGCCGGCATAGCGCGGCTCTATCAGCACATGCAGCAAGACCAAGTCAGAAGTCGGCCCCAGCTCAAAATCTAGCACCTTACCAACCGGCACTTCACGGTAACTGATCACCACCCCAGGCTTAATCGAACCACGCGTAGGCGTACTCAACACCAACCTCAGTCCCTGCTGCGATGGCATGACAGTTGGCGCTTGAGCCTGTGCAACAAAACTCGTTTGCAGCGCAGTGCCAACGGGCGCGGGCTGCACATCCAGGTACAAACCGGTCACCAAGGTGTCCAAATTAGCCAGGCGGACCAAGCTCACCTCGGGCTTGACCACCCAGAACTGGCTGCCTTTGCGAGCAATGCGATCGGCAGCCTTGAGGATGCGCGCGTGCAGGATGACCGACTTGAGATCATCAGTCAGTTCAACTTCGTCAACTTTACCGACATCGATACCTTTAAAACGGATTGGCGTGCCCACATTCAGACCATCACCGGTGCCGACCTGAATAGTTACTTCAATCCCTTTCTCTAAGGCCTGATCGCGGTCCGCAAATAGATTGAATTGCGGTATGCGGCCCTTAAGCGAAGCCGCTTTAGTGTCCGGCGTTTCAAAGGTTATGCCGCCAACCAGTAAGCTCTGCAGCGACTCGCTCTTAACCTCGATGCCCGACAGGCCACCCGTCAGCGTGACTCCGCTGGCATTCCAAAAGCGTGTGGAGCTGTTTACCAACTCGGAAAACTCCGGATCAATATGCACTCCAAGCAGCACTTGCTTGCTGTCCGACGAGAGCCGATAGCTTTGCACAGCGCCAACTTTCACTTGTCGAAACAACACCGGACTGCCCACCGATAACGAGGCAAGTTTGCTGCTGACCAACACTAAGTGTAAGCCTGGCGAGTTCAAGTCCATGGCCGGCGGCTTGGCCAATGCCACAAACTCACGCTTGCTGCGCGCACTTTTGGCGCCCGGACGAATGGCAATGTAATTCCCCTTAACCAGCGCCTCGATACCGGAGATGCCACCGAGGGAAATCGATGGCTTAACCAGCCAAAAATCAGCACCCTCAGTCATGTAGTCTTCCGCGAGCGGATCCATTAATAATTCTGTATTGGCGCTAACCAGATCATCACTGACCTTAAGCTTTTTTAACAAGCCAACTTGCACACCGTTAAACAGAACAGGCGTGCTACCGGCACTTAACCCGTCATAGTTCGAAAAATTAACCATAACTTTGAATCCGGCCTGAGCCTCATCAAAGTCGTTATACAAACGAAACGGCAGACTCGGATCAGTCGGCGGGCTGTCCGCACGGTTCTCCGGTGTAGCAAAAGAAATACCACCGGCGACGATGCTTGCCAGCGATTCAGTCCGAACTTTAATACCGCTAAGCGAGGCATCGACAGTCACGCCACTCGCATTCCAAAAACGCGTATGCTTACGAACTAGCGCTGCATATTCCGGCTCAATAAAAACTTTAATATTGACGCTTTT
>JAURXE010000147.1 GCA_030654635.1 Pseudomonas sp. | reverse complement strand
TGCTGATTCGCGCTCTGGCCAGCTGCTTTGGCGGCGAGTTTTCGCGCATTCAGTTCACCCCCGATCTGATGCCCAGCGACGTCACCGGGCATGCCGTCTACGACCTGCAAACCGAGCAGTTCAAACTGCGCAAAGGCCCGGTGTTTACCAATCTGTTGCTGGCCGATGAGATCAACCGCGCGCCGGCCAAAACCCAGGCCGCGCTACTGGAAGTGATGCAAGAGCGCCAGGTCACTCTGGAAGGTCGTGCCCTGCCGGTACCGCTGCCGTTCCTGGTTATGGCCACGCAAAACCCGATCGAACAGGAAGGCACTTACCCGCTGCCAGAAGCCGAACTCGACCGCTTTATGCTCAAGCTGAGGATGGATTATCCCCAGGCCGATGATGAGCTGAGCCTGGTGCGCCAGGTGACCCGTTCGGCCAAGGCCGACATGCTCGAAGTCACGCCGCTGCGCACCCTGTTGCAAGCCAAGGACGTGCTGGCGCTGCAAAAAATCGCCAGCGATCTGCCCATGGATGAACAGGTGCTCGACTACGCCGTACGGGTCGCGCGCGCTACCCGCACTTGGCCGGGCCTGAGCATTGGCGCCGGCCCACGCGCCTCGATCGCCCTGGTGCGCTGCGGCCGCGCCCGCGCCCTGCTGCGCGGCGGCGACTTTGTCTTGCCCGATGACATTAAAGGCTGCGCCCTGGCGGTGCTGCGTCACCGTGTGCGCCTGGCGCCGGAGCTGGATATCGAAGGCCTGTCGGTCGATCAGTTGCTGCAACAACTGCTTGACCAGGTTGCCGCGCCGCGCCTATGAAGCCTTCTCGTACCCTGCTCGCCCTGCTGGCAGTGCTGCTGGCCTGCGCCATTGTGCTCGGCGCCCTGTCGGCATTAGCCATCAAGCTGCCGGCCAGCGTTGCCCTGCTGTGGTCGGGCGCGCTGTTGGCGCTGCTGCTGGTCGCCGGCGTGGATGCGCTCTGGCTGCGCCGACTGCCTTCGCCACGGCTGCAACGCAAACTGCCCGGCAACTTGCCGCTGGGGCGCTGGAGCGAGGTGCAGCTGCAGGTTCACCACGCGTTTCGCCAGCCGCTGAGCATCGAGGTGTTCGATCACCTGCCTGCGGCAATGGCCTTTGAGCATTTGCCCCAACGCATCGACTTGCAACCCCAAGCACAAACCCAGTTCAGCTATCGGGTGCGGCCACTGGCCCGCGGACACTTCAGCTTTGCCAGCTGCGAGCTGCTGCTGCCAAGCCCCTTGGAACTGTGGCGCGGGCGGCGGGTAATAACGCTGCCCGGACAAACCCGGGTCTACCCCGACTTTGCCC
>JAURXE010000137.1 GCA_030654635.1 Pseudomonas sp. | reverse complement strand
CGGCAACGGCTTTCAGGCCCTCAAGGGGATTGATCTGGACGTGGCCGAAGGCGATTTCTTTGCCTTGCTTGGCCCCAACGGGGCCGGCAAATCCACCACCATCGGCATTCTCTCCACTCTGGTGAATAAAACCAGCGGCTCGGTGAATGTCTTCGGCCATGACTTGGATAAGTCGCCCTCGGCGTTGAAGCGCTGCCTGGGTGTGGTGCCGCAGGAATTCAATTTCAATCAATTTGAAAAAGCCTTCGACATAGTCACCACCCAGGCCGGTTATTACGGCATTCCCTTGAAGCTGGCGCGGGCGCGGGCCGAGCAATACCTGACGCAGTTGGGCCTCTGGGATAAACGCAATGAACCGTCGCGGATGCTCTCGGGCGGCATGAAACGGCGCTTGATGATCGCCCGGGCCTTGGTGCATGAGCCGCGTTTGTTGATTCTCGATGAGCCGACCGCCGGAGTGGATATTGAGCTGCGGCGTTCGATGTGGGGCTTTCTGACTGAGTTGAATGAGGCGGGCACCACCATTATTTTGACCACTCATTATCTCGAGGAGGCCGAGCAACTGTGTCGCAATATCGCCATCATCGATCACGGGCGAATAGTCGAAAACACCAGCATGCGCGCGCTGCTGGGTAAGTTGCATGTGGAGACTTTTTTGCTCGACTTGAAAGCCCCTCAGCTGTTCGCGCCGCAGTTGCGCGGCTACCCGGCGCAGTTGCTCGATGCGCAAACGCTTGAGGTGCAGGTCGATAAGGATCAGGGCATCACCGAGCTGTTTGCCCAGCTGGCCGCCGCGCACATTGAGGTGCTGAGCTTGCGTAACAAAAGCAATCGATTGGAAGAGTTATTCGTTTCTCTGGTGGAAAAAAACCTGTCGCCGGAGGCGTTATGAATTCGCTGTTCAGCAATGCCGATCTGCGGGCTAATCTGATCGCCCTGCAGACTATCGTGTACCGCGAAATTCGCCGTTTTATGCGGATCTGGCCGCAAACCTTGCTGCCGCCGGCCATCAGCATGGCGTTGTATTTCGTGATCTTTGGCAATCTGATCGGTCGACAAATTGGCGACCTGGATGGCTTTAGCTACATGGATTACATAGTGCCTGGGTTGATCATGATGTCGGTGATTACCAACGCCTACAGCAATGTGGTGTCGAGTTTTTTCAGCAGTAAATTTCAGCGTTCGGTGGAGGAGTTGCTGGTCTCGCCGGTGTCGCCCCATGTGATTTTGATTGGCTATGTGGTCGGCGGCGTGTTGCGTGGCTTGGCGGTGGCGCTGATCGTGACGCTGCTGTCGCTGTTCTTCACCGACCTGCAGGTGCATCACCTGGGGATCACCATTTTGGTCATCAGCCTAACCGCTTGTATTTTTGCCTTGGGCGGCTTTATCAATGCGGTGTATGCGCGCAACTTTGATGATATTTCGATTATTCCGACCTTCGTGCTGACGCCGTTGACCTACTTGGGCGGGGTGTTTTACTCGATCCATATGCTGCCGCCGTTTTGGCAGGCGGTGTCGCTGGCCAATCCGATTCTGCATATGGTCAATGCCTTTCGTTACGGGATTCTCGGCGTGTCTGATCTGAGTATCGGTGTGGCCATTGGCTTGATGCTGCTGACAGCCGTGCTGCTCTACTGGCAGTGCATTCGCCTGCTGATCAGTGGCCACGGCATGCGTCAGTAGCACGCGCAGGCCAGCGCTGCGGGCGGGTTGTGCGTGGCGCTGAAAACAGCCGGTAAATTGGATACAATCGCCTTCTGTTCAAATTTGGATTTTCGCCCATGCATCCTGCCGCAGAACACTCACCGCTGGGCAA
>JAURXE010000135.1 GCA_030654635.1 Pseudomonas sp. | reverse complement strand
CCCAAACCTATGCCGACTTTGACTGGCAAATCTCCACCGTCACCGGCAAAGCCAGCCTCGACGAGGCCGACTACCAGGCCGCCGCCGACACCATCATCCGCCTGGTGCTCAAAGGCTGCGAAGTCGCCGAGTAAGGCTGCGCTCGTCAACCATCGCGCGATCACGATCACGTTGTAGGGTGGGCTTCAGCCCACCGCAAACCCTCGCAAGAACCCTGGTGGGCTGAAGCCCACCCTACGGTCGCTGCCGCAGCGGGCTAGATGTTAACCCGCATCCGCCAGCAAACCCGCCGCCAAAATCCCCCTGATCGCACATTGCTCGTCGACGTCCGAGGTGTCGCCGCTGATGCCAATGGCGCCGATTACGGTGTTTTGCCCATCACGAATCAACACCCCGCCCGGCGCCGGAATCAGGTTGCCGTGGGCCAGGGTGTTGACCGCGGCGATAAAGCTCGGCCGCTGCTGGGCGTCCTCGGCGATCAAGCGTGAAGTCTTGCCCAGCGCCACGGCGCCCCAGGCTTTGCCGATGGCGATTTGCGGACGCAGCAGGCTGGCGCCGTCTTCGCGCAGCAGAGTAATCAGGTGGCCACCGGCATCCAGCACGGCAATGGTCAGGGGGGCGGCCGAAATCGCGTGACCGGCCGCCAGGGCCTGGCTGCTGATGTGGGTAGCGGTTTGCAGAGTTAAAGCGCTCATAAGAGTGGCCTTCTTGTAGTGGTGAGGAAGTGGACAGAAACGCCTTCGCCCCTGCGGCTAAAAGTCGCCGACAGCAGACGGAGGCAATCAAAAGGTCGAGGTAAATATCGCACCAAAAACAAAAAACACAATAGATAAGTACAATCTATATCTATTTTGTATACACGTATTCAAGCTTAAACCTAGACGCCCTCCACGCCCCCGCTCAAACAGCCGTTTTAAAAGAGTTTTCCTCTAGCTCGTTCTCCGCAAGAAAAAATCTTGACCAGCAAGTCATGCCATGAATAGAATCAAGCCCAGAAAACTGTATACAATCTCAGAACAAAAGAGGCACAACAGCATGGCCAGAATGAGAGCAATCGAGGCAGCCGTACTCGTAATGCGTCGCGAGGGTGTTGATACCGCGTTTGGTATTCCCGGTGCGGCAATCAACCCTTTGTATGCAGCGCTGCGTAAAGTCGGCGGCATCGACCACGTCCTGGCCCGTCACGTTGAAGGCGCCTCGCACATGGCCGAGGGTTACACCCGCACCAACGCCGGCAACATCGGCGTGTGCATCGGCACCTCCGGCCCCGCCGGCACCGACATGGTCACCGGGCTGTATTCGGCCAGCGCCGACTCCATCCCAATCCTTTGCATTACCGGCCAGGCTCCACGGGCGCGGATGCATAAGGAAGACTTCCAGGCCGTCGACATCACCAGCATCGTCAAGCCGGTGACCAAGTGGGCGACCACCGTGATGGAGCCTGGCCAAGTGCCGCGCGCCTTCCAGAAAGCCTTCTATGAAATGCGCAGCGGCCGCCCAGGCCCGGTGTTGATCGACTTGCCGTTTGACGTGCAGATGGCCGAGATTGAATTCGACATCGACGCCTACGAGCCGTTGCCGCTGGCCAAGCCTGCGGCCAACCGCGTGCAGGCTGAGAAAGCCTTGGCTATGTTGAACGACGCCGAGCGCCCGCTGTTGGTCGCTGGCGGCGGTATCTTCAACGCCGACGCTGCCGCGCAATTGCAGACCTTTGCCGAACTGACCGGCGTGCCGGTAGTACCGACCCTAATGGGTTGGGGCGCGATCCCCGATGACCACGAGTTGATGGTTGGCATGGTGGGCCTGCAGACCTCGCACCGTTACGGCAACGCCACCCTGCTGGCCTCGGACCTGGTGTTCGGTATCGGCAACCGTTGGGCTAACCGTCACACCGGCTCGGTTGAGGTGTACACCGAGGGCCGCAAGTTCATTCACGTCGACATCGAACCGACGCAGATTGGCCGCGTATTCAACCCGGATCTGGGCATTGTTTCCGATGCACGCGCCGCACTGGATATGTTCATCACCGTGGCACGCGAGTGGCAAGCCGCTGGCAAGCTGAAGGACCGCAGCGCATGGTTGGATGAATGCCAGCAGCGCAAAAGCCGCCTGCAGCGCAAGACCAACTTCGACAACGTGCCGGTTAAGCCGCAGCGCGTTTACCAGGAAATGAACGAAGTGTTCGGCCGCGACACCTGCTACGTCAGCACTATCGGTCTGTCGCAGATTGCCGGCGCGCAGTTCTTGCACGTCTACAAGCCACGTCACTGGATCAACTGTGGTCAGGCCGGCCCGCTGGGCTGGACCATTCCAGCGGCATTGGGCGTGGTTAAAGCCGACCCGACCCGCAACGTAGTGGCGCTGTCTGGCGACTATGACTTCCAGTTCATGATCGAAGAATTAGCCGTTGGCGCGCAGTTCAACCTGCCGTACATCCATGTGGTAGTGAACAACTCCTACCTGGGTTTGATTCGCCAATCGCAACGCGGCTTCGAGATGGATTACTGCGTGCAGTTGGGCTTCGAAAACGTCAACGCGCCAGAGCTGAACGGCTACGGCGTCGACCACGTGGCCGTGGTGGAAGGCTTGGGTTGCAAGGCGATTCGCGTGTTTGAACCGAGCGAAATCAAAGCCGCGCTGATCAAGGCCAAGGCGTTGATGGCCGAGTTCCGCGTACCGGTGATGGTGGAAATCATTCTGGAACGAGTGACCAACATCTCCATGGGTGTGGAGATCAACGCAGTCAACGAGTTTGAAGACCTGGCGTTGACCGGTAGCGACGCACCGACCGCGATCTCAATGTTGGATTGATGCAACAACCCCCATCCCGCGTGCGGGATGGGGAACTATTAAAGGAGCCGATCATGCCCCGTTTTGCCGCCAACCTGTCCATGCTGTTCACCGAAGAAGAGTTCCTCGACCGCTTCGACGCTGCCGCCGATGCCGGCTTCACCGGTGTCGAATACCTGTTCCCCTACGACTTTCCAGTCGAGGTGATCAAAGCCCGCCTGAACGCCAACAACCTGACCCAGGTGCTGTTCAACCTGCCGGCTGGTGATTGGGCCAAGGGTGAGCGTGGCATCGCCTGCCAGCCTGATCGCGTTGAAGAATTTCGCGCCGGTGTAGCCATGGCCATTAGCTACGCCAAGGTACTCGGCAACAGCCAGATCAACTGC
>JAURXE010000132.1 GCA_030654635.1 Pseudomonas sp. | reverse complement strand
CCCAAAGCAATACCCACCCGGTTCAACGAACTCAAATCATCCGCCCGACCTTGGTACTTCACCGGGCTGCCAGCAGCGACATACAAACAATCGTAGGAATAGCCGATCGGCTCTTGGCCAATCGGCAAATGCGCCTCCTCGGCCATCGATTGAGTGGAGGCCAGCGCGGCGCTGCTCAGCCCATTGCGGGTCTGCAAGATGGCGCGCTTCCAGGGCAGCACTCGGTAATCAATGCTGTCGCCAGGAAATACCGCTTTTAACAGCTCAACCACATAACCCGGCAAGGGCGTATCGGGCTGGCAATTGAAAGGGCACCAGACATCCGCCACCACCTCTAAGCGCTCGGCATTGGCGCGCCCAACCGCCAACAGCAGCATCAGGCTTAACAGACAAACTGCAGGTGCACGCATGCAGACTCCTTATCCAGTGGCTGAGCATTGGTTGAGCATCCCAATGCTGTCGGCTGAACCTGAGTCTAGCCGCTGCACCAATAATGGACACAGCGCCCTTAGCTGAATGCCGAATTAACCGGCGCCGGCCAATTCGCGGGTCAACTGCGCCGCGCCGATAGCCTTGCAACCGCTGGCATTCTGGCCGCACCAGAGTGGGGAGAAGTCGCCGCTGCCTTGGCTTTCGGCCTTGGCCCGCAGCGGCGCGATGGCACTGGTAGCCAAAGGGAACTCCGGGGTTGGCGCGCTAAGCGGGCCGAGTTCACGCATCACTCGGTTGACTATGCCACGGGCCGGGCGACCGCTAAACAGCGTGGTCAAGGCGGTGTGACTGGCAGCCGGGCTTTGCAGCGCGGCGCGGTGCACGGCGCTGGTGGTCGCCTCAGGGCAGAGCAGATAGGCCGTGCCGACTTGCACCCCGACTGCGCCCAAAGCCATGGCAGCCGCAACCCCTTGAGCATCGACAATCCCACCGGCGGCAATCACTGGCACCCGCACCGTATGCACGATGCGCGGCAACAGGGCGAAAGTGCCGGCTTGCGCGGTTAGATCCGCCGACAGAAAGTGCCCGCGATGACCGCCGGCTTCCAATCCCTGGGCGATGATCGCATCGACTCCCTGTGTCTCTAGCCACAGGGCTTCAGCAACAGTGGTGGCCGAAGCGATCACCTTGCTGCCCCAACTGCGTACCTGGGCCAGCAGCTCAGAGGACGGCAGACCAAAGTGAAAGCTCAGCACTGCCGGGCGAAACTCGGCCAGCAGTTCGGCGGCCGCGGAGCTAAAAGGTGCACGACCGGGACCGTTGGGGATCTGCGCGGCGTCCAGCCCAAGCTCTGCATAATAAGGCGCCAAGGCGGCGCGCCAACCGGCTTCGCGGGCGGCGTCAGGCACTGGCGGGGTATGACAGAAGAAGTTGATATTGAAGGCTTTGTCGGTCTGCGCCTGAAGGGCGATAAGTTCACCGCGCAGCGCCTCCAGGCTGAGCATGGCCGCCGGCAGCGAACCCAGCCCGCCGGCATTGCTGACCGCCACGGCCAGGCGATGATCCTGCACGCCAGCCATCGGCGCCTGAATGATAGGCAACTCGATGCCCAATAATTGCTGCAGCGTCATGACCTGAACTCCCTTCAAGATGATCCTGGTGGGCGGCCCGCGCCACCCGTAAAAGCATCGCGGCCAAGGCCACTCCTAGAGTCACTGCCTAGGAGCGGGCTTGGCCGCGCGTATTACCGCTGAGTCTGCAGCGGTTTTAGTCCGCCAAACCGACGTACATATTTTGCACATCGTCATGGGCGTCGAGAGCGGCGAGAAAAGCTTCGACTTCTTCCAGCTCGGAATCGTTCAATGTCACGGTATTTTTTGGCCGATAACCGAGCTTGGCCGAGACCACGGTAAACCCGTAAGTCGGCAAGGCGCGGCAGACGATGTCCATGTCTGCGGGCTCGCTGAGAAACAGCGTGCTGCCCTCTTCATCACCCGGCTCAAAGTCTTGCGCGCCGGCTTCGATGGCGGCCAGTTCAGGGTCGGCGTCGCTGGTCGCTGGCGTGGCTTCGATCATGCCCAGATAGTCGAAATCCCAGGCCACCGAACCGGAGGCGCCGAGCTGGCCCTTACGAAACAACACGCGGATTTCCGCCACGGTGCGGTTGGTGTTGTCGGTCAGGCACTCGATGATCACCGGCACCCGGTGCGGAGCAAAACCTTCGTAGGTCAGGTGCTCGTAATGCACGGTGTCGCCGAGCAGACCGGCGCCTTTTTTGATCGCCCGCTCCAGGGTTTCCTTGGGCATCGAGGCTTTTTTGGCTTGCTCGACCACCAGGCGCAGACGCGGATTCATGTCGATGTCGGCGCCGGCGCGGGCGGCGATGGCGATTTCTTTGGCCAACTTGCCGAACACTGTGCCGCGGGTATTGGCGGCGGCTTCTTTACCCTTAACTTTCCACTGTGCGCCCATGATGACTCCTCGAGACTGGGAACCGGCTTTATGGACTGAAGCAGGTTCAAACAAATATACGTGGCGCTGCACTCGCCACGGTTTTAATCAACGGCGGTTTTATACACCCAAAACCGCAGAAAATCCTTAGGTGCACGACCGGGCGGCCGTGCCGCAGGCTCATCCCACCGCTCATACCTGACTCGGCACGGCATAACGTTTATCCAGCGCGCTGTAACCCAGGCCGACGCTTTTATGCACTTTTAGCTGCACCGGGATGCGCTCCTTCAGCGCCTCGACGTGGCTGATAACGCCGATCATCTTGCCGCTGGCATTCAAGGCATCCAGGGCATCCAGCGCCACTTCCAGGGTTTCGCCATCCAGGGTGC
>JAURXE010000570.1 GCA_030654635.1 Pseudomonas sp. | reverse complement strand
CGCCGACCAAGCGCTTTACGCCGGGCAAGTCGAGGGCGAGAAAGGCCTCGATGTTTTTCTCCGCCGCCAGACGCCCCACATAGAGAAAAATCGGCTGTGGCGGCACTTCGCGCAGCGGCCGCGGATAGAACAGCCGGCTATCAACGCCCTTGCGCCACAACTGCAAATGGCTAAAGCCCCAACTGGCAAACTCGGCGCGCATCCGCTCGGTACTGACCAACACCGCCTGACTCGGCCGATGGAATGCGCGCAGCCAGGCATAGCCCCACGCCAGCGGCAACCAGGGCCAGCGACTGGTCAGATACTCTGGGAAACGGGTGTGAATTGCCGTGCTGAACGCCAGCTGCCGCTTGCGCAACCAACGCCGGGCCGTCCAGCCCAGCGGCCCTTCGGTGGCCAGATGCACCATGTCTGGGGCAAAATCCCGTATCGCCGGACCGACCCGCCAGAGATTCCACACCAACGAAATTTCCGGGTAAGTCGGGCACGGCAGCGCGCGAAAATCCTCCGGCGACAGCACCTTGACCTGATGCCCAAGGCCGCGCAGCTCGGCGATCAACGCCTGCAGGCTGGTGACCACGCCGTTTACTTGCGGCGCCCAGGCGTCGGTGACTATCAGTACCCTCATAGCACTGGCTCGGCATTAGCCGGTTGCGCGGCGGTTTCAGCGACCTTAGCAGCGGCCAGCGCGGCTAGGCGCGCCTGATCGTCGGCCAACCGATACAACTCAATGGAACCGTCCAGGTGCTCGATCAAGGCCGTACAGGACTCAACCCAGTCGCCACAGTTCAGGTATTCGACCTCGCCCATCTGACGGATCTCGGCATGATGGATATGCCCGCACACCACGCCGTTAAAACCGCGCTTCTGGCACTCATGGGCGATGGCTTGTTCAAAGTCGCTGATAAAGTTCACCGCCGATTTAACCTTGTGTTTCAAATACGCCGACAGCGACCAATAGCCATAGCCATAGCGACTGCGCCAATGGTTAAGCCAGCGATTGAGGGTCAGAGTGATCTCGTAGGCCGAGTCGCCGAGAAACGCCAGCCAACGGTGATAGCGGGTGATCACATCGAACTGATCGCCATGGATCACCAGCAAGCGTCGGCCATCGGCGGTGACATGCTCGGCCTCATCGACCAGCTGGATATTGCCGAGGATTAACGACGAGTAGCGGCGCAGAAACTCATCATGATTGCCGGTGACGTAAATCACCTCGGTGCCGCGCTTGCTCATGGTCAGCAAGCGGCGCAGCACGTTGGTGTGCGCCTGGGGCCAGTAGATACCACTGCGCAGCCGCCAGCCATCGATGATGTCGCCAACCAAATAGACCTTGTCGGTGTGATAGCGCTTGAGAAAGGCGGCCAAGTGTTCGGCCTGGCAATCACGGGTACCGAGATGGACATCCGACACCCAAAGGGTGCGAACGCGTTGCTTACGGGTCGGTCTGGCAAGCTGGGCATTGCTCATTGGCGGCCTCCTGCGGGGTTTCCCCGAGCTTGCGCAGGCCTGATGAAACAACGATGACGATTACACGACC
>JAURXE010000120.1 GCA_030654635.1 Pseudomonas sp. | reverse complement strand
CTGGCCGGCGCGAGCCACCCACTGGGCGGCCTGGATCACTTACTGGCGATGCTCGCGGTCGGCTTATGGGCGGCCCAACAACAGGGCGCGGCGCGCTGCGCACTGCCGCTGAGCTTTATCGCCAGCCTGCTGGGCGGCGGCCTGCTCGGTTTTGCTGGCATTCAGCTGGCCGGGCTGGAAAGCTTTATCGCCAGTTCGGTGCTGGCCCTGGGTTTGCTGGTGGCCGTAGCGGCACGCTTGCCGCTGAGCCTGGCCTGCGGCCTGACGCTGCTGTTTGGCCTGAGCCACGGCATCGCCCACGGCCTGGAGTTGCCCAGCCAAGTCAGCCCGGGGTTGTTTGCCGCCGGCTTTGTGGCGGCCACCGCCGCCCTGCACGGCGCCGGTTTTGTCCTGGTGCGCGGCTTACCACAGCTTGCCGTGCGGGTTGCCGGTCTGGGCGCCGCCAGCTGCGGGCTCTACCTGGCATTCGCGTAATCCCGCAGAGGCGTGGCCAGAGCGGTAGTGGTGGCTTGGTCGGGGGGCTCTCAAGGGTTAGTCTGCGCCCTGACCACCTCAGGAGTTTGGCATGTCGATACGTTCTATCTGCGTCTTTTGTGGCGCCAGCAGCGGTACTGATCCGCTTTATGCCCAGGCTGCGGTCGAACTCGGGCGCACCCTGGCCAGCCAGCAGATCCGCTTGATTTACGGCGGTGGTGCGGTCGGTTTGATGGGCATAGTCGCGGATGCCGCATTAGCCGCCGGCGGCGAAGTGATCGGCATCATCCCCCAGAGTCTGGAGCGCAGCGAAATCGGCCACAACGGCTTAACCCGCCTGGAAGTGGTCGATGGCATGCACGCTCGCAAAGCTCGGATGGCCGAACTCAGCGATGGGTTTATCGCCTTGCCGGGGGGCTTGGGCACCCTGGAAGAGTTATTCGAAGTCTGGACCTGGGGCCAGTTGGGCTATCACCAAAAACCACTGGGTTTGCTGGAGGTCAATGGTTTTTTTGGCAAACTCTGTAGCTTTCTCGACCACCTGGTAAGCGAAGGATTTGTCCGCCCCGAGCACCGCGCTATGCTGCAAAGCAGTGGCAGCGCTGACGACCTGCTGGCCTTGCTGCACAGCTGGCAGCCAGCACCTGCAAAGTGGGCCGGACACCGCCAGCCCTGACTCATACCAACAGTGGTCGCGACAGCTGACCCTAACTTGAACGAATGGAGCGCAGATGAGCAAAGACAAAAAAAAACACCCAAAACCCTCAGCTGAACCGGCCAAGAGCGTCAAGTTAGGCCGCCAGGAATATGAGCGCGAACTGGAGTTGCTGCACATTGAACTGGTCAAGTTGCAGCAATGGGTGGTGGCCAAAGGTCTGAAAGTCATTGTGGTGTTTGAAGGCCGCGATGGCGCCGGCAAAGGCGGCACCATCAAGGCGATTACCGAGCGAGTCAGCCCACGGGTGTTTCGTATAGTGGCCTTGCCGGCGCCGACCGAGCGGGAAAAAACCCAGATGTACATCCAGCGTTATGTACAGCATTTGCCGGCCGCCGGTGAAGTGGTGATCTTTGATCGCAGCTGGTACAACCGCGCCGGCGTTGAACGGGTGATGGGCTTTTGTACGCCCGAGCAAAGCCAGAAGTTTCTTGAGGCCGTGCCGCTGTTCGAGCGCAACATCGTCGAGTCCGGGATTATCCTGCTCAAGTATTGGCTGGAGGTCAGCCCCGAAGAGCAGAGCCGCCGGCTTGAAGGACGGATCACCGATGGTCGCAAGACCTGGAAACTGTCGCCCATGGACATTAAGTCGTACACCCGCTGGGACGACTACACCAAGGCCCGCGACGACATGTTCGCCGCCTCCGACACCTCTTGGGCGCCCTGGAATATGGCGCTCTCCGAAGACAAGAAGCGCGTGCGGCTGAATGTGATCAACCACCTGCTGACGCATATTCCCTACCAGGCGTTGCCGGCGCAAAAACCGATCAAGCTGCCTAAACGCAAAATCGGCAGCTACACACCCAGCAACTATCCCTTCCGGATCATCCCCGAGCGTTTCTAGTCGCGCTTAGTTAGCCACTGCGCTTGCTCTAATAAAGCCGGCGCAGCCCATCCAGTAGCACCACTCCCGCCAAAAAGCAGCGTCCCTGGCCGCCCAAGGTTGGCCCGACGCGGCAACCCCATGCCGGCAAATTGGCGCCGCCGCTTCGCGCCGGAATACCAGCGCCAACGCAAGGCAATACTGGACGCGAGCGGACACTGAACTAAGGTAAACGCTAATTACTCGCGGCCACTGGAAACATCTATGGATAGATACCTAGTGCTGCCCTTTTGGTTGGCAGGGCAACACCTTGCGGTAGCCCTCGACACGGTCGTGCGGGTACTGCCGGCACTGATTTGCACGCCCTTGCCGGGGGCACCGAACACGGTGCTCGGCTTGGTTAATGTGCATGGGCGGCTGCTGCCAGTGGTCAATCTGGCCCAGCGCTTCGCCTGGCCGGCGGCACCGGCGGCCTTGTGGCAACCCTTTCTCTGGCTCAAGACCCAGCGCCGAGAGCTGCTAATCCCGGTCGAATCGGTGGAAACCGTACACAGTTGCGCCGTCCAAGACTTCGCCCCAGCCCCCCACCCGCAGGTGCCATCGAGCTTTCTCAAAGGCGTGGTGCGCACCGCCGAGGGCCTCTTGTTGATTCAGGATGTCGAGCAAGTGCTCAGCGACGCGGATGAAGAACATCTGGCCGCCGCACTCGCCGCTCACCGGAGCGCCCATGAGCCTGGTTGAACCGCCATGCTCGCCACGCGTGCTCGACGTGCTGATCAGTAAGGTCCACCAGCACCTAGGCGCGGACTTCTCCGGGCCGCGCAGTGCAGACCTGCTGCGCCGCTTCAAACTGCTGGCCGCAGAACAGGAAGTAACTAATCTGTCGGCGTGGCTGGAGGGCCAGGCTTTCGCCGAGTGGGACACCGCTCGCATCCAGGCACTGACCCCCGCGTTTACCGTCGGCGAAACCTATTTTCGCCGCGATGCCGAAGCCCTCGACTGGCTGGCCCATAAGTATTTAACCCCACTACTGGAGCGCCGCCGCCTGGCCGGGCAGCGACATTTGCGCGTCTGGAGCGCCGCCTGCTGCACCGGCGAGGAAGCCTACAGCCTGCTGTTTCTGCTCGATCAGCTGCTCGGCGCGGAGCGCTCCAGTTGGTCACTGGCGGTGCTGGCCAGCGACCTCAATGCCGAATCACTCAGCCGCGCAAAACAGGCCGAGTACGGCCAAAATGCCTTCCGCAGTAACGAGGAAGACTTTCGCCAGCACTACTTCCAGGCCAAAGGCCGGCTCTGGCAAGTGC
>JAURXE010000114.1 GCA_030654635.1 Pseudomonas sp. | reverse complement strand
GGTGGTCACGCCACTGCCGCCGACACCTGGCAAAAGAATATTCCAGGGCCGCGTAAGGCTCGGTTGCTGCGGCTCCGGCAAGGCGATAAACAGGCTGTTGGCCGAAACCCCCTGAGGTTTGCGCAGCCGGCCGCCGTGCACGGTGACGAAGCTTGGGCAAAAGCCTTCGACGCAGCTGAAATCCTTGTTGCAGGAGTTCTGGTCGATCTCCCGCTTGCGTCCCAGTTCGGTTTCCAGCGGCAGCACCGACAGGCAGTTGGACTTGACGCTGCAGTCGCCGCAGCCTTCACACACCGCGGCATTAATAAAGGCCCGTCTGGCCGGGTCAACCAACTTGCCGCGCTTGCGCCGGCGGCGTTTTTCGGTGGCGCAGGTCTGGTCATAGATGATCACCGAGCAGCCCTTGAACTCACGCAGTTCGCGCTGCACCGCATCCAGATCGTCGCGGTGATGGAAGCTGACTATGGCGGCGAAACCGGCGCGGCTCGGGTACTTGTCCGGCTCATCGCTGACCAGCGCAATGCGTTTCACCCCTTCGGCGAACAGCTGCTGGCTGAGCTGATCGACCCGCAGCTCGCCGTCGATTGGTTGGCCACCGGTCATGGCCACCGCATCGTTGTAGAGGATTTTGTAGGTGATGTTCACCCCCGCCGCCACCGCCGCACGCACCGCCAGGTGGCCGGAGTGGAAGTAGGTGCCGTCGCCCAGATTCTGAAAAATATGTGGAGTGTCGGTGAACGGCGCCTGGCCGATCCAGGTCGCCCCTTCGCCGCCCATCTGGGTGAAGGTATCGGTGTTGCGATCCATCCATTGGGTCATGTAATGGCAACCGATGCCGCCTTGGGCGCGGCTGCCTTCGGGCAGTTTGGTCGAGGTGTTGTGCGGGCAGCCGGAGCAGAAATGCGGGGTGCGCACCGTGCTGTGCTTGGGCGCTGCCAAGGCTTGCTCTTTGGCGGCGAGAAAGGCCAGCCGCGACTCGATCTGCTCGCTGCTGTAGATAGGCGCCAAGCGCTTGGCTATGACTCGGGCGATCATCGCCGGGGTCAGCTCACTGAGATTTGGCAACAGGGAAACGCCCTGTTCGTCGAACTCGCCAACCACCCGCGGGCGCTTGCCCACCGGCCAGTTGTAGAGCTGACCGGTGAGTTGGTCCTCGATGATGCTGCGTTTTTCTTCCACCACCAGGATCTCGTCCAGGCCTTCGGCGAACTCATGCACCGACACCGGCTCCAGCGGCCAGCTCATGCCGATTTTCAGCACCCGCAGGCCGACTTGGGCGCACAGCTCATCGTCCAGGCCGAGGTCGTCCAGGGCTTGGCGCACATCCAGATAAGACTTGCCGGTGGTGATAATGCCCAGCCGCGGATTGAGCGAATCGAGCATCAAGGGATTGAGGTTGTTGGCGCGGGCGAAGGCTCGCGCGGCATAGATTTTGTAGATATTCAGCCGTTCTTCCTGCACCAGCGGCGGATCTGGCCAGCGAATATGCACACCGCCCGCCGGCAACTCGAAATCATCCGGGAGCTTGATGTGCACCCGCAGCGGATCGACTTCCACCACGGCCGAGGAGTCGACATTCTCGGCGATGGTTTTCAGCGCCACCCAGCAGCCGCTGTAACGCGACAGCTCCCAACCGAGAATGCCGTAGTCGAGTAATTCCTGAATATTGGCCGGGTTGAGCACCGGGATCGAGGCGGCAATAAAAGCGTGCTCGCTCTGGTTAGCGATGCTCGACGACTTGCAGCCGTGGTCATCACCGGCCAACAACAACACCCCGCCATGGGGCGCGACGCCTGCCGAGTTGCCATGTTTGAACACATCACCGCAGCGGTCGACACCTGGCCCCTTGCCGTACCAGAGGGCGAATACGCCGTCGTAACGGGCGCCGGGAAACAGATGAGTTTGCTGGCTGCCCCACACGGCGGTGGCGGCCAACTCTTCGTTGACGCCTGGCTCAAAGTGAATGGCCTGGGCCTGCAAAAACTCTTTGGCCTCCCACAGACTCTTGTCCAGATTGCCCAAGGGGGAGCCGCGATAGCCGGAAATAAACCCGGCGGTATTTAGCCCCTGGGCGCAGTCGCGTTGCTGTTGCAACATCGGCAAACGGGTCAGGGCCTGGGTACCGGTCAGGTACAGATGGCCAGTGGCAAGGCGGTATTTGTCATCGAGGCGAATCTCGGCCAGAGACATGCGGGCGCTCCTATTATTTTTTTGGCGACCTTTTATT
>JAURXE010000093.1 GCA_030654635.1 Pseudomonas sp. | reverse complement strand
ACATTAAATTATTACGTGACTAGGACCAGGGCTGCGCATCGAAGCGCAGCCCTGGGGAGCGCTTGGTTCAGTAGGTCACAACAGCGGCTTTATTTTTTGCACGGAGCACGTCTTGATGTTCAATAACGACCGCCTGTTGGGGCAGATTCTGCTGCTGACACTGTTAGGCGCCTGCATCTTGGTGTTGGCGCCGTTCTGGTCAGCGCTGTTTTGGGGCGCCGTCCTGGCATTTGCCAGTTGGCCGCTGATGCGCCTGCTCACTGGCCTGCTGCGCGGCAGCGTGACCCAGGCGGCACTGTTGCTGACCCTGGCCTGGATGGTGGCGTTGGCGCTGCCGTTGGTGTGGTTGGGCTTTAATCTGGCCGACCATATCCAGGGCGCCGTGGCTTTTATTAAGGATGTGCAGGTCGATGGCTTGCCCGAGCCGCCGGTCTGGCTGGCCGCAGTGCCGCTGGTGGGTGAGCGTCTGGTGGGCATCTGGAACACCATTGACCAGCAGGGCGCGGCATTGTTTGTCGCTATTCGACCTTATCTGGGCGAGGTGGGTAACTGGTTACTGGCGCGCAGTGCGCAAATAGGCGGCGGCATGCTGGAGCTGATTCTGAGCCTGGTGCTGGTGTTCTTTTTTTACCGGGACGGCCCGGCCTTGGCGCACTTTGTCCATGCCCTACTGGAGCGCTTGATCGGTGACCGGGCTGGCCACTACCTGCATCTGGTGGCCGGTACCGTGCAACGGGTGGTTAACGGTGTGATCGGCACCGCTGCGGCGCAGGCGGTGCTGGCCTTGATCGGCTTTATGATCGCCGGCGTGCCAGGGGCAATACTGCTGGGTATGCTGACCTTTGTGTTTAGCCTGATCCCGATGGGCCCGCCGCTGATCTGGATCCCGGCCACGGCCTGGTTGGCCTGGAAGGGCGAATACGGCATGGCGGTGTTTCTCGGCATCTGGGGCACGCTGATCGTCAGCGGCGTCGACAACGTGCTCAAGCCTTACCTGATCAGCCGCGGCGGCAACTTGCCCTTGGTGGTGGTGTTGCTGGGGGTGTTTGGCGGCATTCTGGCGTTTGGCTTTATG
>JAURXE010000089.1 GCA_030654635.1 Pseudomonas sp. | reverse complement strand
AGTGGGGGCTGATCGAGGTGGAGGACAGCGTGGCGCTGGTCGAGCATCTGGCCGGCCGGGGGCTGATCGACCCCGAACGTGCGTTTATTCGGGGCGCCAGTGCCGGCGGCTACAGCACGCTGTGCGCCTTGGCGTTTCATCGGGTGTTTCGCGCCGGCGCTAGCCTGTATGGGGTCAGCGATCCGCTGGCGCTGCGGCGGGTTACCCATAAGTTTGAGGCGGACTACCTGGACTGGTTGATTGGCGATCCCGAACTTGATGCCGAGCGTTACCAAGCGCGTACGCCGCTGTACCACGCCGAGCGGATTCGCGCGCCGCTGATTTTCTTTCAGGGTGGGCGCGATGCGGTGGTGTTGCCCGAGCAGACCGCGTCGATGGTCGGCGCATTGCAAGCGCGGGGCGTCGAGGTCGAGCAGCACGTCTATGCGCAAGAGGGTCATGGCTTTCGCTTTGCTGCGCATCTGGCCGAGGTGCTGCAATTGGAATGGCGGTTTTACCAACGCCAGTTGTAGCGCCGCGGAGGGCTCCGCTGCTTGAGCTGACAGCGCTATCAGCTGGCAGTGTGCGCCGCGGCGACAGGCCTGCGAAGGTCGCGTTGCAATAGCTGAGGGATGCAGTAGGCTGCTTTGCATCACTCCATAACAACAAAATCAGGCCGCCACATGAGCCACGATATAAGTCTTTTACGCAAGTTTGTTTCTCCTGAAATCGTCTTCGGCGCCGGCTGTCGGCATCACGTTGGCAACTTTGCCAGTAACTTTGGTGCCCGTAAGGTGTTGATCGTTTCTGATCCCGGCGTTGTCGCGGCGGGTTGGGTGGCGGACATCGAGGCCAGCCTGAAGGCGCAACAGATCGACTACTGCCTGTACACCGGCGTGTCGCCCAACCCGCGGATGGAAGAGGTGATGCGCGGCGCCGAGGTCTACCGAGAAAACAATTGCAACGTCCTGGTGGCGGTTGGCGGCGGCAGCCCGATGGACTGCGCCAAGGGCATCGGCATAGTGGTCGCCCACGGTCGCAGCATCCTCGAGTTCGAGGGGGTGGATACCCTGCGCGTGCCCAGCCCGCCGCTGATCATGATCCCGACCACCGCCGGCACTTCGGCCGATGTTTCGCAGTTTGTGATCATCTCCAACCAGCAGGAGCGGATGAAGTTCTCCATCGTCAGCAAGGCGGTGGTCCCGGATGTGTCGCTGATCGACCCGGAAACCACCGCCAGCATGGACCCGTTCCTGTCCGCCTGTACCGGTATCGATGCGCTGGTGCATGCCATCGAGGCCTTCGTTTCCACCGGCCACGGGCCGCTCACCGATCCCCACGCGCTGGAGGCTATGCGGCTGATCAATGGCAACCTGGTGCAGATGATCGCCAACCCCCAAGACATCGCCCTGCGCGAGAAGATCATGCTCGGCAGCATGCAGGCCGGGCTGGCGTTCTCCAACGCGATCCTCGGCGCGGTGCACGCCATGTCCCACAGCCTGGGCGGCTTTCTCGACCTGCCCCATGGCCTGTGCAACGCAGTATTGGTCGAGCATGTGGTGGCCTTCAACTACAGCGCCGCGCCGGAGCGCTTCAAGGTGATCGCCGAGACCTTTGGCATCGATTGCCGCGGGCTCAATCACCCGCAGATTCGTCAGCGCTTGGTCGAGCATCTGATCGCCCTCAAGCATGCCGTCGGTTTCCATGAAACCCTTGGCCTGCATGGCGTGGGGAGTTCCGATATTCCGTTCCTGTCGCAGCATGCCATGGACGATCCGTGCATCCTCACCAATCCCCGTGAGTCGAACCAGCGTGATGTCGAGGTCGTTTATGGCGAGGCCCTCTGACGAACAAAAAAAGGCCTTGGCGGGCCTGCTTGGCCTTGGCAGTAATTCGGCGCGCAAGAGCCATTACCCGGAGTTGCTGAGCCGCCTGGAAGAGCTGGAGGCCGAGCGTAATCGCTATAAGTGGCTGTTCGAACATGCGGTGCACGGCATCTTCCAGGCAAGCCTGCATGAAGGTCTGCGTGCGGCCAATCCAGCGCTGGCACGAATGCTCGGTTATGCCAATCCGCAGGAGGTGCTCTGGTCGCTGACCGACATGGCCAGCCATCTGTTTATCGGCGGCGAAGCAGAGCTGTTGCATATTCGTGAGTTGCTGCGCGAGGGTCAGGGGTTGTTTGGCTATATCACCCGACTGCGGCGCAAAGATGGCAGTGCTATCGATGTGCTGATGAACCTGCTGCTCAAACCCGATGAGGAGGGCTTGGTTGAAGGTTTCGTGGCCGACATCACTGAGCGCATTCAGGCCCAGCAACATTTGCAGGCGCTTAATGAGGAGCTGGAACAGCGGGTCGTCAGCCGCACCGAACAATTGCAAATTCTCAATCAGCAGCTGCGCGAAGCCCGTGATGTGGCGCAAGCGGCCAACCTCAGCAAGGACAAGTACCTGGCGGCGGCCAGCCATGACCTGTTGCAACCGCTAAATGCCGCCCGGCTATTGATTTCGACCCTGCGCGAACGCAGCTTGCCGGCTGCCGAGCAGCGTCTGGTTGAGCGGACCCATCAGGCTTTGGAGGGCGCGGAGGATTTGCTTACCGACTTGCTGGATATCTCCAAGTTGGACCAGGCCGCAGTCAAGCCGGATATCGACACTTACCGCCTCGATGAACTCTTTGCACCGCTGGCTTCTGAGTTTCAAACCGTGGCCGAAGCTGCCGGGTTGAGCCTACGCGTGCGCACTCCAGATTATGCAGTCAGTACCGATCTGCGTCTGTTAACGCGAATTTTGCGCAACTTTCTCAGCAACGCCTGCCGTTATACGAGCCAGGGCGGTGTGCTGCTGGGGGCGCGCCGGCGTGGTGAGCGGCTGTGTTTGGAGGTCTGGGACAGCGGCCGGGGGATTGCCGCTGATCAGTTGTCGTCGATCTTTCTCGAATTTAATCAACTGGACGTTGGTCGAGCGGCAGACCGCAAGGGCGTCGGCTTGGGCCTGGCAATAGTCGACCGAATCGCCACCATCCTTGGTTGTGCGGTTCAGGTGCGCTCGCAACCGGGGCGCGGTTCGGTGTTCAGCATCGATGTGCCGCTGTCGCGCCAGGCGCCAAGCGTTAGCCTGTCCGCGGTGCCGCACCAAGCGGTGGTTGGCAATCCGTTGCCAGGACGGCGCCTGCTGGTGCTCGATAATGAGCTGAGTATCCTCGAGAGCATGGCGGCGCTGCTCGGCCAGTGGGGCTGTGAAGTGCTCACGGCAACCGATCAAGCGGCCGCATTAAGGGTGTTGCAGGGGCGGGCGCCGGAACTGATCTTGGCGGATTTTCACCTCGATCACGGTGTCACTGGTTGTCAGGTAGTGCAGCATTTGCGTGAGCATTTCGGCCAGCCAATACCGGCGGTGATGATTACCGCCGACCACAGCAACCTTTTTCGTCTGGAGTTGCAGGCACTCGGTGCGCCGCTGCTGAATAAGCCGGTAAAACCCGGCAAGTTGCGGGCGGTGCTCAGCCAATTACTGCGCAGTCTTTAGGCCAGTGCGTATGTCGCTGTTTTAGGTTTGCGACCTAGAGCGGCTGAGGGCGCGGCGCTGGGTTAATCCTGTTGCCGGGCATCGCGCTGGAGTTGAAAGACAAAGCGTTCGATCTGACGTTGCGCCAAGCCATCCAAGCGAAAAAAACGCAGTCCGGCAAAGGTGACGTCGAGTTTGTCTTGATAGCTCAGGTAGCGCAGTTCTGCGGCGGTGGTAAGCGAACCAAAGGGTAACTGCAGGGCGAGCTGTTCGTAGACTTGGCCTAGTTGCAGGCGATTATTCAAATCGCCTTGAAAGCGCAGTTTGCAGCCAGTGGCGGACATGTCCAGTAGCTGGCCTTTAATGCCTTTGCTTAGCTTGCTGCCAGCCAGTTCGATGCCAATCGATGGGCCTTGTTTAAGCTGAGCCCGAAAAGCGTTGCGGCGCTGGTGATAAATCACTTCGGTGGGCAATGCGCTCCAGTAGCAGCGGGCACCCTCTAACTCGCCGATTTGAACTTTTTGTTCGCACTTCCAGGCAATGCGCACGCCTTCATGGAAGCCTTCGACATTGAAGCTTTCGCCGTTCTGGATGTAGCGCTCGCCATCGTTTGGCACCAGTTCATCGAGTGCCAGCAGCCCGCGCTCGCGATTGACTTCGACCAGGTAGCTTTGGAAGTGTTGGCTGCGCTCGGGGAAGCTGATTATTAAAGGGTCATGGCTCTGCTGCAATTGGCGCAGATTGGCGAACACTTCTACTGGCGTCTTTAGCGTCTTGGGCGGCTGCTCGCCAGTGCTTTCGGTGAAGGGGGTTGACACGATCCGGAACACTCCAGGCACAAAATAATCGGCACTAGCATACTGGCATTGAGCCGGTATGTCCTTGTGCCTGTTGTTCTTAGGCCTGACTGAGCGGGCGCTGTTGGGCGATTCTAGCGGTACTGCCGCGGCTGTCATAGAGGCTTGGGGTTTCGCTGCCGCGCAGAATGCCCAGAACACTGCCAACTGTGGATTGATTAGCACGAATCAAACGGCCATTACGCAAGTTGGCGGCTTGGCATTGCTCGAGCAATGTGCCGAGTTCATCACTACGGGCGAGCAGGTCGGCGCCGAGCGTTGACTGTGCTGCAAATTGCTGCAGACCTGCCAGGTCGGCGGTCAATTGCATGCTGGTAAGCCGCTGGCTGCGTTGACGGCCATGTTGATCGAGTTGGCTAAGCAGTGGCAGTTTGGCGCTGAGAATTTGATCGAGGCGCGCTAAGTCGCGCTCACCCAAGGCCGCAAACTCAGCCTGAATAAGTTCAAGTAGCTGCTGAGCTATGCCGATATCGTCATGCAGCTGCTGTAGGAATTCGGTGTCGTGCATGTTGGGCTCTGGGGTTTTGGGCGTCCAATGGCCCCAGCGCAGCCCTTAGACTAGCGCTGGGATTCGAAATCGAGCAATTTGCTGGCGACGCGCTGGCTGTCGACTTGATAGCTGCCATCGCTAATGGCCTGTTTTAGGCGTTCGACCTGCTCTTTATTTACCGCAGGCAGGTCGCGCAGTTTGTCCGTGACCTTTTGCAGGTGTTGAGCTTCGTTGCTCAATTGCACCGATTCGCCAC
>JAURXE010000076.1 GCA_030654635.1 Pseudomonas sp. | reverse complement strand
AAGTGCCACAGATACCGAGAATATGGATGTGCATGGGTTACCTCAAAAAGCGGCCTGCCGGCGCGCGCAAACTAGGCCGGCAGGTTACCGCAGGGCGTAGTGCGCGGCCAGCGCGCCTTGTCGCAGCGGGGCACTCGGGCCGTAGGCTGAACTCGGCACCCTACGCCGGCATTGGTGGTGGAGTGGTACGACGCGACTAACTCAGCGCAGCGGATGATGCTTGGTGGCAAACGCTTCGCGGTTTACCACCCTACGACTCGCCTCGCTCGATGCCATGTTTGCGCAGCTTGCGATACAGGGTATTGCGGCTGATGCCCAGTTGGTCGGCGGTGCGACTCATATGCCAATGCTGCGCCTGCAACGCCGCCAGCAGGGCGCTGCGTTCGGCATCATCCAGCGGGCCGGCGATGCTGTTGGGCACGGGTGCCGGCAGGCTCTGGGCCTGCAGCTGGGCTTGGCGGATAGGCGCGGGTAAATCGCCGAGCCGAATGCAGCCATCGTCGCAGAGTGCCGCCAGGCTGCGCAGCACGTTGCGCAATTGCCGCACGTTGCCGGGCCAGTGGTAATCCAGCAGCGCCTGGCGGGCACTGGGTTCCAGCAGCAGATGCTGACCACACGCCTCCTGGGTCAGTAGATGCTCGAGCAATTGCAGCTTGTCGGTGCGTTGGCGCAGCGCCGGCAAATCCAGCACCAGGCCGTTGAGGCGATAAAACAGGTCTTCACGGAAACTGCCATCCGTCACCCGTTCATCCAGCGCCCGGTGGGTGGCACTGATGATGCGCACATCGATGGCCTGCGGCTCGCCGCCAATCGGCACCACCAGGCGATCCTCCAGCACCCGCAGCAAGCGGGTTTGCAGCGCCAGCGGCATGTCGCCAATTTCATCCAAAAACAAGGTGCCACCATCGGCCTGCTGCAACTTGCCGCGCATGCCGTCTTTGCGCGCACCGGTAAAGCTGCCGCCGCGATAACCGAACAGCTCGCTCTCGATCAGGTTTTCCGGGATCGCCGCGCAGTTCAGCGCCACGAAGGCCTTGGCTGCCCGCGAGCTGCCCTGATGCACAGCCTTGGCGAAGGCCTCCTTGCCCGAACCGGTCTCGCCATTCAGCAGCAAGGGCACGTCGCGCTCGAACACCCGCACGGCGCGGCGCAAGTCGTTTTGCAAGGCGGCATCGGCCATGCACCAGGGTTGCGCCGTGCTCTGCGCCGCTGCTGGCGCGGGCCGGTTGAAGGTCGGCATGCTGCGCGGCGTGCCGCGCAGCATGGCAAACAAGGCCCGCCCGTTATGGGTACGCAGCGGCCAACTGGCGCTCGGTTGCGGACTGGCGCGACCGAGTAAATCATCCAACTGGCAATCAAAAAAGCTCTCCAGCGGTTGCCCGAGCAACGCAGCGCGAGTCAGCCCCAGTAGGTTCATGGCGCCCTGATTGACCGCGCTGATCCGCCCCTCGCCGTCGAAAGCCAGCAAGCCTTCGCTGAACAGACCGACGTACTCGGCCTGCAGGTGAAAACGCAGCAGCCAGTGGCCCTCGAAGCGCCGCAAGAAGTAACAACTCTCGATCATCTTCGCCGACAGATTGACCAGCGCCATGGTGTGAAACTGGCTCTGCCGCGACACATCGCGGCGCGCCGAGGACACGTCCAGCACCGCCAGCAAATCGCCCTGAGCGTCGAACACCGGACTGGCCGAGCAGGTCAGCCCGGTGTGCCGTCCGCGAAAATGCTCGTCGCGATGAATGGTCAGGGCTTGCCGCTCAACCAGGCAGGTGCCGATGCCATTGGTGCCCTCGCAGGCCTCACTCCAGTCGGCACCGAGCCACAGCCCGGCACGCTCGAAGGTCTTGCGTTCGGCATCGCCGGTAACGCTATTGAGGATCACCCCTCG
>JAURXE010000074.1 GCA_030654635.1 Pseudomonas sp. | reverse complement strand
TAAAGCTGCACGGCGAGGGCTGGCCGAGCGTTCTGGAAGTGCGCGGCGAAGTGTTTATGTCCAAGGCTGGTTTTGATGCACTCAACGCGCGGCAACTGGAGACCAGCAGCAAGACCTTCGCCAATCCGCGCAACGCGGCGGCTGGCAGCTTGCGCCAGCTGGACCCGAAGATCACCGCCAGTCGTCCGTTGGAGTTTTGCTGCTATGGCATTGGCCGTGTCGAAGGCGAGTTGCCGGCGACCCAGGTGGGTATTCTCCAGCAACTGAAACGCTGGGGCCTGCCGATCAGTCGCGAGTTGAAGCTGGCCAGGGGTGCCAACGAATGCCTGGCCTACTTCCGCGATATTGGCGAGCGGCGTGCCAGCCTGGCCTATGAAATCGATGGTGTGGTGTTCAAGGTCAACGACCTGGCCTACCAGCGCGAGCTGGGTTTTCGGGCTCGCGAACCACGTTGGGCAATTGCGCATAAATTCCCTGCGATGGAAGAGCTGACAGAACTGCTGGACGTAGAGTTTCAGGTCGGTCGCACTGGCGCGGTGACCCCGGTGGCCCGTTTGAAACCGGTGAAAGTCGCCGGGGTGATGGTGGCTAATGCCACGCTGCACAACATGGACGAAGTGGCGCGTTTGGGCCTGATGATTGGCGATACGGTGATCATTCGCCGCGCCGGCGATGTGATCCCGCAGGTGGTGCAAGTGGTGCTGGAACGCCGCCCAGACTGGTCTGTTGGCGAGCGCGAGGCGAGAACCGTCAAGGTGCCGAGTGAGTGCCCGGTGTGTGGCTCGGCGGTCGAGCGCACCCAACTGGTCAAACGCAGCAAGGGTCGCGAAACCTTCAGTGAGGGCGCGGTTTATCGCTGCGTTGGACGTCTGGCCTGTGGCGCGCAACTCAAACAGGCAATCATTCACTACGTGTCGCGTCGTGCCTTGGATATCGAAGGCTTGGGCGAGAAAAGCGTCGAACAGTTGGTGGGCGAAGGTTTGGTTCGCTCACCAGCCGACCTCTACAAATTGACCTTCGAGCAAGTTGTCGAGTTGGAAGGCTTTGCCGAGCTATCGAGCAGGAACCTGCTGGCCGCTATCGCAAACAGTAAGAAACCTGAGTTGGCGCGCTTCATTTATGCCCTCGGTATTCCCGATGTCGGCGAGGAAACTGCCAAGGTGTTGGCGCGTTCGCTGGCCTTGTTGGCGCGCATCAAGCAAGCCTTGCCCGAAGTGCTCACCTACTTGCCGGAGGTGGGCCTTGAAGTGGCCTATGAAATTCACGAGTTTTTCAGCGATGCGCACAATCGCAGCGTGATCGAGGAACTCGAGCAAGTGCTGGATATTCAGGGGCAGGGCGAGTTGGGCGCAGAGTTTGCCGCCAGCACCACCTTGGCCGGTTTGCTCGACAAGTTGCATATTGCTTCGGTGGGCCCTACTGGCGCTAAAACCTTGGCCGCCAAATTTGGCGAGTCGCTGCAAAAAGTGCTGGAAGCCGATTGGCTGGACCTGCGGCAAGCCTTGAGCGAGAAACCCGCGAATGCCGTCCGTGAGTTTTTCAGCGTGCCCGAGCACTGCGAGCGTGCGCTGAAAATCGAAGCGCAGCTGCGTGAGTTCGGCATGCATTGGGAAAGCGAAAAGCGCGTGGTCGAAGGCTTACCGCTGGCCGGACAGACCTGGGTGCTGACCGGCACGCTGGAAGTCATGAGTCGCGATCAGGCCAAGGCCAAGCTGGAGTCTTTGGGCGCCAAGGTGTCCGGCTCGGTGTCGGCGAAAACCCACTGCGTGGTGGCGGGGCCCGGCGCTGGCTCGAAGCTGGCGAAGGCATCCGGGTTGGGTGTTGCGGTGCTGGATGAAACGGGGTTTTTGCAGCGCATGCAGGCGCTTGGGCTGACGGCCTGATCGCGACGATCAGGCCGTCATAACCAGTTAGTTGATCGCGTCGCTCAGAGCTTTGGCCGGTACAAATTTGACCACATTCTTGGCGGCGATTTCGATCGCTTTGCCGGTTTGTGGGTTACGGCCGGTCCGG
>JAURXE010000565.1 GCA_030654635.1 Pseudomonas sp. | reverse complement strand
TCGACCCGATCAAGGTCACCCTGGTTACGCCGGGCTTGACCGCCGGCGGCGCGCTGAGTGAGTGCGGAATTCCGGCGGCGGTGGTGAGCAAGTTCCTCTGGGAGCGTGGGCTTGTGGTGGAAAAAACCGGTCTGTATTCCTTCTTGGTGTTGTTCTCCATGGGCATTACCAAGGGCAAGTGGAGCACGCTGCTGACTGAGTTGCTCGAGTTCAAGCGCCGTTATGACAGCAATGCTTCATTGCTTGACGTTCTGCCTTCAATCGCCAACGCCGGCGGTGGGCGCTACAACGGCATGGGGTTGCGCGATCTGTGTGATGAGTTACATAGCTGCTACCGCGAAAACGCAACCGCCAAGGCGCTCAAACGCATGTACACGGTGCTGCCGGAAATTGCCCTCAAGCCTGCTGACGCCTATGACAAATTAGTCCGTCGCGAGATCGAGGCGGTGCCGGTTGACCAGCTCGAAGGACGCATCGCAGCGGTAATGTTGGTGCCTTATCCGCCAGGCATTCCGTTGATTATGCCCGGTGAGCGTTTCACCCAAGCGACGCGCTCAATCATTGATTATCTGGAGTTTGCCAAGACCTTTGATCGCAGCTTTCCAGGCTTTGATTCGGACGTGCATGGCTTACAACATCAAGATACTGCGCAGGGCCGCAGTTATAGCGTCGACTGTATTAAAGAGTAACTTGGAGTGGTGGTTCGGCCGCATTGGCGTGCGGCTCGAACTGTCAGATATTGACCCACAAAAGCGATTCACCGCGCTTGTCTGACTCGTGGAGGATCAAGGAGTTAAGGCTAGTATTGAAAAAACGACTCGAAGTGTGAGTGCGTGCCCTAGATCACAGTGGCCAGCATCGACATTTAGCTCATGCTTGTTATAGTTGGATGATTATTTTTATAACAAGACTTATGCGCATGTGCGTGTTTTTTTGCTGAGGAAGCCTGCTGTGTACGACTACAAAGCCTTCTCGGGTAAGTTTCTAGGCAGTCGCTTTCTGCGGTGTCGCGCTGTTGTTGGCAGCCTGCTGGCTAACCAAGTTGCTGCAAGTGTGTCGGTAGCCTCTGGCAGCGCCCAGCAGCAACAACGTTTCGCGCGGGAGGCGCACTAGCCAATGGTTACTGGAGTAACTTCCCTCAGCGTGGTTCGTGATGAGTTATTCACCACCATCGATGAAGCGGAACTGGGTCTTGAACAGTTTATTGCTGAACGTGACAACGGCAGTCTGTTGCAGCAAGCGGTTGAAAACTTGCAGCAAGTGCGCGGTACGCTCAAGTTAATCGAGTTGGCCGGTGCCGAGATGCTGGCCCAAGAGGTGTTGCAGCAGGCCACCGATATTCCCGCCGGCGCAGGCGAGGAGCGTGACGGTCAACTGTCGGCATTAAGCAACGCATTGCATGTGTTGCGTCGTTATCTTGAAATAGTCGATGCGCACCGTCAGGAAGTTCCGGAGTTGTTATTGCCGGCCATCAATGAATTGCGCCAAGCCGGCGCCCAGCCGGTGTTGCCAGAGAGCTTCTTTTTCAGTGTGCGCTTGGACCAGGCGCGCCCCGCAACAAGCGCCCCGGCCACAACTTTTGATCCGCGCAGTGTCGAGGTGAAACGCCTGCGGCATATGTACCAGATTGGCTTGCTCGGTTTCCTGCGTGAAGAAAACTCCACCGCCAGTTTGAAGCTAATGCTGCGTGCCATGGCACGGCTCGACAGTTTGTTGGCCAATGATGAACGTGGCCGGCTGTGCTGGATCGCCGCCGCGGCGCTTGAGGCGCAAGTCGATGGCCAGTTATTACCGCGCAAAACCCGCAAAGTATTGTTTGCCCGGCTTGATCGTGAGCTTAAGCAGCTGTTGCTGTCGGCCAGCTATGCAGCGCCGCGCAATCTGTTGAAAGAGTTGCTGTACCTAGTGGTGCTGGCCGACAGTCGCGGACCCCGCGCCACCCAAGTGCGTGAAGTTTTTAGCTTGTCGCCGCTGCCCTTTACTGATCACTTGCTGGAGGAGTCTTATCAGCGCTTGGCCGGTCCTGGGCAGGCGGTCATGCGCTCGTTGTCCTCGGCGATTCGCGATGAACTCAGCGGTCTGAAAGATCAGCTGGACCTGATTGAGCGCGGCACGGTAAGCGCCGATGGCCTCAGTCATTTGCATACGGTGTTGGGCAAAATGGCCAAGACCTTAGGCATGGTCGGTTTGTCTTCGGCGGGTAATGCCTTGCAAGCACAGTTGCCGGTTGTCACAGGCTGGATCGACCAGGCGCCGATTGAGCCTGGGCAATTACTCAAACTGGCCGATGCGGTGCTCTATGTTGAAAGCATGGTCGCCAGCCTTGATCGTGATGCACGTTACGACAGCCGATCAAGCGAAGCCCAACCCGGTGATGAGGCCACTTCGTTCGCCAATCATCAGCTGAATGAGGCGCGAATTGTCGTCATCGATGAGGCGCTGGGTGGTTTGGCGCTGGCTAAACGCTCGATTACCGCATACCTCGAATCAAACGGTGAAAAACTCAACCTGGCCAATGTGCCCTTTAGCCTGCAAGCGGTTCGCGGCGGGTTGTGGTTCCTTGATCAGCCACGGGCCGCACTGTTGGTCGGGGCTTGCGCCGAATACATCGAAAAACAAATGCTGGAAACCCAACAGATGCCTTCCGAGCAGATGCTGGAAACCCTGGCAGATGCTTTGACCAGCTTGGAATATTATCTGGAAGGTGGTGCCGTATTGCGCCCTGAAACCAGTCCGAGCGTGCTTGATCTTGCGGCTGAAAGCGTGCGGGCCTTAGGTCTGTCGGTGGCGGCCTGATGCCTGCGCGCTGGCAACCGGCGGTACTGGACAGCCGCGAGCCGGGCGGTTGGGTATTGGCCCATTGTCAGCAGCATTTTCTTGCCGACAGCAATGGCGTGCTGTTCCCCCGTGAGTGGCTCAAGCGCCAGGATCTACCGATCCTCGCCGAGCACGGTCTGGGTTATTTTGCCGGTGATCCGATCTATCTGCTGGAGCTGCAGCAACCGGTCGAACTAGCCGGCTGTAGCTGGCAGGGCTTGCGCCAGTTGATGTTGCAAGGCGACGCCGGCACTTTCAAAATGCTGGGTTTTGCTAGTCAGATTGGCACCTGGGCCCGTCAGCATCGCTTTTGCGGCAGCTGCGCCGGGCCTATGCAGCCGGTGCCCGGCGAGCGGGCGATGCACTGTCCAATTTGTGCAATCCAGCATTACCCACGGTTGTCACCGAGCATGATTGTGTTGGTGACCCGCGGCGCTGAATCGCGCCCACCGGGTGATTCATCAGCTGGAGGCCGGCATTTGCTGGATTAACACCTGGGGCGAGTCGCCGGCGGAAATGCCGGTTGGCGGTTACAAGCAATCCGGGGTCGGCCGTGAGAACGGCCTGACCACCTTGGCGCAATACACTCGGATCAAATCCGTACAGGTCGAGTTGGGCGGTTACACCTCGGTGTTTTGAGGGTCAGGCCCTCGTGGGATGGGCTTCAGCCCACCACTGACGACGCGGTTAACGGGGGGCGCAAGCCCAACCTACAGAGTGTTTACGCAGGAATGCCCCATGCCCCAGCAATACGACTACATCATCATCGGCGCCGGTTCGGCGGGTAACGTGCTGGCCACCCGCCTGACCGAAGATGCCGGCGTCAGCGTGTTGTTGCTGGAAGCCGGCGGCCCGGATTACCGGCTGGATTTTCGTACCCAGATGCCCGCCGCCCTGGCCTATCCACTGCAGGGCAAACGCTACAACTGGGCCTACCAGACCGACCCCGAACCGCATATGAACAACCGCCGCATGGAGTGCGGACGTGGCAAGGGCCTGGGCGGCTCATCCCTGATCAACGGCATGTGCTACATCCGCGGCAACGCCCTGGACTATGACGGCTGGGCGCAAATGCCGGGGCTGGAAGACTGGAGTTATAGCCACTGCCTGCCGTATTTTCGCAAGTCGGAAAGCCGCGACCTGGGCGCTAACGCCTACCACGGTGGCGATGGCCCGGTCAGCGTGACCACCCCCAAGGCCGGCAATAACCCGCTGTTCAAGGCCATGGTCGAGGCTGGTGTACAAGCCGGTTTCCCCGCCACCGAGGATCTCAACGGCTACCAGCAGGAAGGCTTCGGCCCCATGAGCCGCACCGTCACCCCCCAAGGCCGACGCTCCAGCACCGCCCGTGGCTATCTGGATCAGGCCCGCAGCCGGTCCAACCTGACTATCGTCACCCACGCCCTGACCGAGCGGATTCTGTTCGACGGCAAGCGCGCCATCGGCGTGGCTTATCTGCACGGCGACAGCGATCAGCCCATTAGCGTCCACGCCAGTCGCGAAGTGCTGCTGTGCGGCGGCGCCATCGCCTCACCGCAAATCTTGCAACGCTCAGGCGTCGGCCCGGCCGACTTGCTGCGCGAGCTGGACATTCCTGTGGTGCACGAACTGCCCGGGGTTGGCGAGAACCTCCAGGACCACCTGGAAATGTACCTGCAGTACCAGTGCACCCAGCCGGTGTCGCTGTACCCCGCCCTGCTTTGGTGGAACCAGCCGGCGATCGGCGCCGAATGGCTGTTTCTCGGCACCGGCAGCGGCGCCAGTAACCAGTTTGAGGCCGGCGGTTTTATCCGCACCCGCGCCGAGTTTGCCTGGCCGAATATTCAGTACCACTTCTTGCCGGTGGCGATTAATTACAACGGCAGCAACGCGGTCAAGGAGCACGGTTTTCAGGCCCATGTCGGCTCGATGCGCTCGCCCAGCCGCGGGCGTATTCGCCTGCGCTCGAAAGACCCGCGCCAGCACCCGAGCATCCTGTTCAACTACATGGCCTTTGAGCAGGACTGGCAGGAGTTTCGCGACGGCATCCGCATTACCCGCGAGATCATGGCGCAACCGGCGCTGGATGCCTTCCGCGGCAAAGAACTGAGCCCAGGCCTGGTGCTGCAAACTGACGCCGAGCTGGATCAATTTATCCGCGAACACGCCGAGACCGCCTTCCATCCCTCCTGCTCGTGCAAGATGGGTAGCGATGCCATGTCAGTGGTCGACGGCCAAGGCCGTGTGCATGGCCTCGAAGGGCTGCGGGTGGTGGACGCCTCGATCATGCCGCTGATTACCACCGGTAACCTCAACGCACCAACTATCATGCTGGCCGAAAAAATCGCCGACCAAATCCGTGGTCGCGCGCCGCTGCCGCGCAGCGATGCCGATTATTATGTGGCCGGTGATGCGCCGGTGCGGGGCAAGGCGTTGCGCTAGGCGATACATAACCCCGTAGGAGCGGCCTTGGTGACCCACAGGGAGATGGGAAATGCGGCGAGCCGTATGGAACGGCTACCGCCCGCGATAATCCCTAACTCACCTCTCCGAAACCATTCCCCCCCACCCGATCCGCTGGTAACCCCATGGCCGTGTTCACCCCCCTGACCCGCGCGCAACTCGAGGCCTTTGTGCAGCCCTATCAACTCGGCCAATTGCTCGACTATCAACCGATTAGCGAAGGCAGCGAGAACAGCAATTTCTTCGTCAGTCTGGAGCAAGGCGAGTTCGTCCTGACCC
>JAURXE010000068.1 GCA_030654635.1 Pseudomonas sp. | reverse complement strand
TTAGCAGCTGATCGCGAAGAGAAATACTCATAACCTAAGCCTTACCAATAAAGTTTAAATGTCGGCGAGTAACCCAGCGCTCGCCCTACGCCTCTACATCTATTCAGCCGACAGCGCCTGCGCGCAGCCGGTGCCGTTTTTTTCCTGCTTCTTGGCTTCACCCCAAAGGGCGTCCAGCTCATCCAGGCTGCAATTCTCAATCGGCCGCCGGGCTTCGCGCAAGAGCTGCTCGATAAAGCGAAAGCGCCGCTCGAATTTACGGTTGGCCCCGCGTAAAGCGCTTTCCGGATCGACCTTGAGGTGGCGAGCCAGATTGGTCACCGCAAACAGCAGATCACCCAGCTCATCCTCGATCGCTTGCGGATCGTTGGCCGCCATGGCTTCGAGCACTTCGTCCAGCTCTTCGCGGACCTTATCGACCACCGGCAAGGCATCCGGCCAATCGAAGCCGACCTGGGCAGTGCGTTTTTGCAACTTGACCGAACGCGACAAAGCCGGCAACGCGCTGGGCACATCATCGAGCAACGACAATTGCTGCGGTGCATCCGCCCGAGCGGCCCGCTCGCCGGCCTTGAGTTCGTCCCAGCGTTGTTTAACGGCAGCCTCCTCGACCCGCTGCGCCGCAGCCGGCGCGTACAGATCGCCAGCGGCAAACACATGGGGATGACGGCTGATCAGCTTGCGGGTGATGCTGTCGATCACCGTGGCAAACTCAAAACGCCCCTCCTCGCGGGCCAGCTGACTGTAATACACCACCTGAAACAACAGATCGCCCAGCTCGCCAGGCAGGTGAGTAAAATCGCCCTGCTCGATGGCATCCGCCACCTCATACGCCTCCTCCAGAGTATAGGGCACCAGGCTCGCGTAAGTTTGCTTGAGATCCCAGGGGCAGCCCGTTAGCGGATCACGCAGACGCTCCATCAGGTAGAGCAGGTCTTCGATTTTGTACATAAACAACTCCAATGCTTATCGCTTGCACGAACCCACGGCGACACCTGAATACCTGAGCGTCGCGAGCGAAGAGCTGGCTAGGCGAAGGTCTGCAGAAAAAGCGGAGTTGGCTAGTGCCAATGAGCATTTTTCGGCAGACCTTCAACAACGCCAGATCGAGCGCAGCAGCTCAGACGGTACGGCTGCGGCGGGCCTCGATGATATTGGGCAACTGGGAGATTCGCCCCAGCAACCGACCCAGCGCCTCCAACCCAGGAATTTCGATGGTCAGCGACATAGCCGCGGTGCTGTCTTCTTTATTGGAGCGGGTAGTCACCGCCAGCACGTTGATCTTCTCGTTGAGCAGCACTTGCGAGACGTCACGCAGCAGGCCGGAACGGTCGTAAGCACGGATGACGATGTCCACCGGGTAAGTCTGCACCGGCACCGGCCCCCAGCTCACTTGAATCATCCGCTCGGGTTCGCGACCGTTTAATTGCAGCGCCATGGCGCAGTCTTGCCGGTGGATGCTGACGCCACGGCCATGGGTGATATAGCCGACAATCGGGTCGCCCGGCAGCGGCTGGCAGCAGCCAGCCATTTGCGTCAGCAGATTGCCGACGCCCTGAATCTGAATATCGCCTCGTTTGCCCGGTTTGAAACCGCTGGGCCGGCGTGGAATCAACTCTAGCTGCTGATGGTCACGCTCGGGCTCGACCAACTGCTGGGCCAGATTGACTACCTGTGCCAGGCGCAAATCGCCGGCACCGAGACCGGCAAATAGGTCTTCAGCAGATTTGAGATTGGCTTTTTCGGCGAGACGTTCGTAGTCCACCGCCGGCAGTGCCACCCGCACCAACTCGCGATCCAGCATGGTCTTGCCCGCCGCGACGTTTTGATCACGGTCCTGCAGCTTGTACCAGTGGACGATTTTCGCCCGCGCCCGCGAGGTGGTGATATAGCCCAGGTTCGTGTTGAGCCAGTCACGGCTGGGCGTGCCGTGCTTGCTGGTGATGATTTCCACCTGCTCGCCGGTTTGCAGGCTGTAGCTGAGCGGCACGATGCGGCCGTTGATCTTGGCACCGCGGCAGTTGTGGCCAATCTCGGTGTGCACCCGGTAGGCGAAATCCAGCGGCGTGGCGCCTTGCGGCAAGTCAATCGCATGACCGTCGGGGGTGAACACATAGACCCGATCCGGTTCGATATCGACCCGTAGCTGCTCGGCCAGACTGCCGATGTCACCGAGTTCTTCATGCCACTCGAGTACTTGGCGCAACCAGGAGATTTTCTCCTCGTAATGGTTGGAGCTGGATTTG
>JAURXE010000067.1 GCA_030654635.1 Pseudomonas sp. | reverse complement strand
CGCTTAAGTACTTAAATCCGCCTGCAAGCCACGCAGAGCAAGGTTGCAGGCCCGCACTCAAATTCTTGGCATACCGCCGCCGGGCAACATTCCGCCCATACCGCGCATCATTTTCGCCATACCGCCCTTGGCGGTGAACTTCTTCATCATCTTTTGCATCTGCTTGTGCTGCTTGATCAGTCGGCCAATGTCCTGCACCTGAGTACCGGAACCCATGGCGATGCGGCGCTTGCGCGAGCCACTGATGACTTCCGGGTCGCGCCGCTCAAGCGGCGTCATCGAGTTGATGATCGCTTCCATCTGTTTGAACTGCTTTTCGGCCACGCCTTGGGCGCCGCCCATTTGCGCCAGATTGACACCACCCATATTCGGCAGTTTGTCCATCAGGCCGCTGAGGCCGCCCATGTTTTTCATCTGCTGCAGCTGATCGCGAAAGTCTTCGAGATCGAAGCCTTTGCCTTTTTTAAGTTTCTTCGCCAGCTTGTCGGCTTTGTCGCGATCGAGGGTGTTTTCAGCTTGCTCGATCAGGCTGAGTACATCGCCCATACCGAGAATGCGCGAAGCAATCCGATCCGGATGGAAGGGCTCAAGGGCATCGGTCTTCTCGCCCATACCAATGAACTTGATCGGCTTGCCAGTAATCGCCCGCACCGACAACGCCGCACCACCGCGCGCATCGCCATCGACTTTGGTCAGCACCACGCCGGTCAGCGGCAGTGCATCTGCGAAGGCCTTGGCAGTATTGGCGGCGTCCTGACCGGTCATGGCATCGACCACGAACAGGGTTTCTACCGGATTTACCGCCGCATGCAGGGCCTGAATCTCGGCCATCATCTCGGCGTCAATGGCCAAGCGACCGGCAGTATCGACGATGACTACGTCGATAAACTTCAGCCGGGCCTCATTGATGGCCGCCAACGCGATGGCGACTGGCTGCTGAGTGAGATCCGAGGCAAAAAAAGTGACGCCTACTTCAGTCGCCAGGGTTTCCAGCTGTTTAATCGCCGCCGGGCGATAAACGTCGGCTGATACCACCAACACACTTTTCTTTTTGCGCTCTTTGAGGAAACGCGCCAGCTTGGCCACAGTGGTGGTTTTACCCGCACCTTGTAGACCAGCCATCAATACAACGGCCGGCGGTAGCGCGTGCAGGTCAAGATCTTCGTTGGCCGCGCCCATCAGCTCTTCAAGCTCGGCGCGCACTATCTTCACGAAGGCTTGGCCGGGCGTCAGGCTTTTCGACACCTCAGTGCCGACCGCGCGCTCCTTGACCTTATTAACGAAGTCTTTGACCACCGGCAAAGCCACGTCAGCTTCGAGCAAGGCCATGCGCACTTCGCGCAGGGTGTCTTTAATATTGTCTTCGGTCAGCTTGGCCTTGCCGGTGACATGGCGCAGCGTCTGCGAGAGGCGATCGGTTAGATTTTCAAACATACGCGTTCCTTTCAGTGTCTCCAGAACCGAGACGATGCGTGTTGCCAACGGGCGATTATAGCGAAGAGTCAAGACTACCGACACCGCCACGGTCTTTCAGGGCAATACTGTTTATGCCACACTGCAAACCCTCAAGGTTGCCCCTCCAGGTCCTATGCATCCTCTGCTACCCAGCCTCGCCGCCGCCGGCTTGTATGTCGGCACTACTGCTTACCAAGCCTTACGCTTGGCGCAGCGCACGACGCCGAATAAAAAACTTTTAAGCGCGCTTGGCTTACTCGCCCTGCTCGCGCACGGCTTTAGCCTGTACTTGCAGCTAATTACTCCGATGGGGCTGGGGCTGGACTTCTTCAATGCCGCTAGCTTGATTGCCGCCGCGGTGATCTTGCTAACGCTGCTGGCGAGCCGGCAAATCCCGGTGGAAAACCTGCTGTTATTGCTGTTTCCGCTCGGCGCCCTGACCGTGTTAATGGCGCAATTCGCCCCCAGCGGCACGGTGCAAACGATCAACGAACACTCCGGCATTCTGGCGCACATCCTGTTTTCGATTTTGGCGTACGGGATGCTGACCATTGCGATGTTTCAGTCGTTATTGCTATTGCTGCAAGACCACCAACTAAAAAACAAACATCCGTCCGG
>JAURXE010000056.1 GCA_030654635.1 Pseudomonas sp. | reverse complement strand
ACCAAGGCCAGGTGCTTCTGGTCGTCGTAGTCGCGCACTTCGTCATAGAGTTGCTGACGCAACTCATAAAGATGCTCACGTGTTGGCCCCATACGCAGCAAGCCGCCACCGGGAGCCAGTAGGCGCTTGGCTTCTTGCCAGTCGAGCGGGCTGAACACGCTGGTCAGCAGCTGACAGCTGGCATCCGCCAGCGGCACCCGGGCCATGCTGGCGACTAACCAGTGCAGTTGTTTAGTGCGTTTGCAGGCCTGTTTGACCGCTTCGCGAGAAATATCCAGGGCGTAGCCATCGGCGTTGGGTAGGGCATCGGCGAGCTGCTGGGTGTAATAACCCTCGCCACAGCCAATATCCAGCCAGCGCTCGGGCGCGTAGCCAGCGGCCAGTTCGGCCAGGCGCTTGGCCAGCGGCGCATAGTGGCCGCCGTCGAGGAAGCGTCGACGGGCCTCGACCATGGCTGCGTTGTCGCCGGGTTCGCGGCTGTTTTTGTGCTGCACCGGCAACAGGTTCAGATAGCCCTGACGGGCGCGGTCGAAGCTGTGCCTGGCCGGGCAGACGACGCCGTTAGCAATGACGCTGAGGGGCTCGGAGCAAATCGGACAAATCAGCATCAGGCGAGCAACTTGACCAGGGTCTGGTAATAAATCTCGGTCAGCACCTCGAGATCGCTGGCCAGTACCCGCTCGTTGACTTGGTGAATGGTGGCGTTGACCGGCCCCAACTCGACCACCTGGGTGCCCATGGTGGCGATAAAGCGCCCGTCCGAGGTGCCGCCGCTGGTGGAAGCGACGGTGTCGCGGCCGGTGACACACTTGATGCTGCTCGATACCGCATCCAGCAAAGCGCCGGGTTCGGTCAGAAATGGCATGCCGGACAAGGCCCAGTCGATATGCCAGTCCAGGCCGTGCTTGTCGAGGATGGCCGCGACCCGTTGCTGCAAGCCTTCCACCGTCGATTCGGTGGAAAAACGGAAGTTGAAGATGGCCTTGAGTTCGCCGGGAATCACGTTGGTGGCGCCGGTGCCGGAGTTCAGATTGGAGATCTGGAAGCTGGTCGGCGGGAAGAAGGCGTTGCCGGCATCCCAGTGCTCCGCGGCCAGTTCAGTCAGCGCCGGGGTGGCCAGGTGAATCGGGTTCTTGGCCAGTTGCGGATAGGCCACATGGCCCTGTAGGCCGCGCACCGTTAAGGTTGCGCCGAGGGATCCACGGCGGCCATTTTTCACCATATCGCCGATCAGCGTGGTGCTCGATGGCTCGCCGACTATGCACCAGTCGAGCCGCTGATTGCGGGCTTTCAGGCGCTCGACCACGGCCTTGGTGCCGTGATGGGCCGGGCCTTCTTCGTCGCTGGTGATCAGGAAGGCGATGCTGCCCTTGTGCGCCGGGTACTCACTTACAAAGTGCTCAACGGCGATGATCATCGACGCCAGGCTGCCTTTCATGTCCGCCGCGCCACGCCCGCAAAGCATGCCTTGCTCGTCGATCAGCACATCAAAGGGTTGATATTGCCAGGCTTCCAGCGGGCCGGTGGGTACCACGTCGGTATGGCCGGCAAAGCACAACACCGGGCCGTCGTTACCGTGCAGAGCCCAGAAGTTGTCGACGTCTTCTATGCGCATGCGCTCTACGGCAAAACCCAGCACTTCCAATCGAGCAATCATCAGCGCTTGGCAGTCGGCATCCAGCGGGGTAACCGACGGGCGGCTGATCAGCTCGCAGGCAAGGGCCAGGGTCGGCGAAAGAGTAGGGGGCTGGGCAGTCATGGCGGCTCCGCGGCGGGTCTGGCAAAAAGGCCGTCATCTTAAAGCAAAACGGCAGCCTATTGGCTGCCGTTTCGATGCTGCTTGGACTGTTACGCGGCTGGCGCCTGGGCTTCAGCCTCAACGCCAGCAACTGCCTGAGGTCGCCGTGCTGACAGCAGGGCCATCATCAGTGCGGCCAGGTAGGGCAGTGATTGCACCAACAACATGGCTACCCAGAAGCGCACATCGGCACTTGGCAAGCCCTGTACCAGGGCAATACCGAGGGCTGCACCCCAGAGCAGCAGCATGATAAACACTTCCTCACGCGCTTCGGCCAGCGCCACCATGATGCCGTGGTTGGAGGCCATTTTCGGTGTGCGGAAGAACGGAATAGTCTCGGTGAACGCACCGTACAACACTGCCTTGGCAATGGTGTGCGACAACGCCAGCCCAGCAACCGCCGCCTGAATCGAGCGCCACAGGCCGACACCCAAGGCACGACGGTAGAGGAACAGGATCTTGCCGAACTTGAAGAAGAACAGCGCCAGTGGCGGGATGGCGAAGATCATCAGCGGCGGGTCAACCCGTTGCGGCACGATAATCATCGCCGCCGACCAGAGCAGCGCACCGATGGTGAAGAAGATATTCAGGCCATCGGCGATCCACGGCAGCCAACCGGCCACGAAGTGGTACCGCTGGCCACGGGTCAGTTGCGAGTCTTTGCCGAGGAACAGGCTGCGGGCGTGGCCTTTCATTATCTGAATGGCGCCGTAGGCCCAGCGGAAACGCTGCTTTTTGTAGTCGATAAAGGTGTCTGGCATCAGCCCGCGGCCGAAGCTCTGGTGGGCATAAGCGGCGGAATAGCCTTTTTCGAACACGCGCAGACCCAGCTCGGCATCTTCACAGATGGTCCAGTCGGCCCACTTCAGTTCGTCCATCACCGTGCGGCGGATCATGGTCATGGTGCCGTGTTGGATGATCGCATCACGGTCGTTACGGGTGATCATGCCGATATGAAAGAAGCCTTTGTACTCGGCGTAGCAAAGTTTCTTGAAGCTGCTTTCATCGCCGTCGCGATAATCCTGGGGCGATTGCACCACGGCGATTTTCGGGTCGGCGAAGTGCGGCACCATGTATTTCAGCCAATTAGGGTCGACGCAGTAGTCCGAGTCGATCACCGCCACTACTTCGGCATCCGGGGCTGTGTGCGGCAGGATGTAGTTCAGCGCGCCGCCCTTGAAGCCTTCGATAGGTGCGACGTGGAAGAAGCGAAAACGCGGCCCGAGCTGTTCGCAATAAGCCTGCACCGGCTCCCAGACCGCAGGATCCTTGGTGTTATTGTCGATGATGATGACTTCGAAGTCTGGATAGTCGAGGTTGGCCAG
>JAURXE010000051.1 GCA_030654635.1 Pseudomonas sp. | reverse complement strand
GAAGGCTGGGCGTTCCATGGTCTTGAGGATTTTCGGGCTGGCGTGTTGGAAGGGGATGTCCAGGTACGGCAGGATCTTACCGGCGGCCATCAGTGGGATGATGTCGTCGACGTTCGGGTAGGGGTAGACGTAGTGCAGGCGCACCCAGATGCCCATGCTGCTCAGGGCTTCGCAGAGTTCCAGCATGCGGGTCTTGACCGGCTGGCCGTTCCAGAAATCGGTTTTGTATTTAACGTCGACACCATAGGCGCTGGTGTCTTGGGAGATCACCAGCAGCTCTTTAACGCCGGCTTTGACTAGCCGTTCGGCTTCGCTGAGCACGTCACCGACCGGGCGGCTGACTAATTTGCCGCGCATCGAGGGGATGATGCAGAAGCTGCAGCTGTGGTTGCAGCCTTCGGAAATTTTCAAGTAGGCGTAGTGGCGCGGAGTGAGCTTGATGCCTTGTGGCGGCACCAGGTCGATCAGTGGGTTGTGCTCTTTATTAGGTGGTGCGGCGTCATGCACGGCGTTGACCACTTGCTCGTACTGCTGCGGGCCGGTGACGGCCAGGACGCTGGGGTGCACATTGCGGATCACGCTTTCGTCGACGCCCATGCAGCCAGTGACGATGACTTTGCCGTTTTCAGCCAGGGCTTCGCCGATGACTTCCAGCGATTCGGCCTTGGCGCTGTCGATAAAGCCGCAGGTGTTGACCACCACCACGTCGGCGTCCTGATAGGTCGGGACGATCTCGTAGCCTTCCATGCGCAGCTGGGTAAGGATGCGCTCGGAGTCGACCAGGGCTTTCGGGCAGCCAAGGCTGACAAAGCCGACTTTCGGGGTGGCGGGGCTGGACATGGTAAACCTCAGACGTCTATTCAGGGCGCGTGGGCGCTGCTGATCAAAAAGTGCGCAATTCTAGCGGCAGTGTGCGGCCTTGGCCAGCGCTGTGCGCTGGCCGGGCGCCGATTACTCCACTGCGGCTAATTGCTGCAGGCATTGCCTTGGCTGGTCAAGACGCGCAGCATTCGCACACATTTTGTAATGAGTGGTGGATATGAGCGAGCAGGCATCAATAGCAGCGGTCGATAACGACAGTCATGCGACTGGTTTTGGCTTGTTGGTGGCGGCTACTGGGGTGGTGTATGGCGATATTGGCACCAGTCCGCTGTATACGCTCAAAGAGGTGTTTTCCGGTCATTACGGCGTGTCGGTCGATCAGAATGGGGTGTTTGGCATTCTGTCACTGATTTTCTGGTCATTGATTTGGGTGGTTTCGCTCAAGTACGTGCTGTTTATGTTGCGCGCGGATAACGACGGTGAAGGCGGGGTGATGGCCTTGACGGCGCTGGCACGCCGGGCTGCTTTGCCGTATCCGCGCTTGAAATCGGTGTTGGTGTTGCTCGGCTTGTTTGGGGCAGCGCTGTTTTATGGCGACAGCATGATTACTCCGGCCATCTCAGTGTTGTCGGCGGTGGAGGGGTTGGAGGTGGCGCTGCCTGGCGTGAGTCACTGGGTGGTGCCGATCACGGTGATACTGCTGGTGGGTTTGTTTGTCATCCAGAAGCACGGTACGGCGCGCATCGGCATCCTGTTCGGGCCGGTGATGGTGGTTTGGTTTCTGATTCTTGGTGCGCTTGGGGTGTACGGGATTATTCGCCAGCCCCAGGTACTGCAGGCGCTTAACCCCTACTGGGCGGCACAGTTTTTTATCAGTCATCCGGGCGTCGGCATCACCATTCTTGGGGCGGTGGTGTTAGCGCTGACCGGTGCCGAGGCGTTGTATGCGGATATGGGCCATTTTGGTCGCAAGCCGATTGCCCGCGCCTGGTTTGGCTTGGTGCTGCCGGGCTTGATGCTAAATTATTTTGGTCAGGGGGCTTTGCTGCTGGAAAACCCGGAAGCGGCGCGTAACCCTTTCTATCTTTTAGCACCGAGTTGGGCCTTGTTGCCGATGATCGGGCTTGCAACGCTGTCGACTATTATTGCCTCGCAGGCGGTGATTTCCGGCGCTTTCTCTCTCAGTCAGCAGGCTATTCAGCTGGGCTACATCCCGCGCATGCATATTCAGCACACATCTAGTCAGGCGCAGGGGCAGATCTATGTGGGAGTGGTCAATTGGGCGCTGATGGTGGGCGTGGTATTGCTGGTGATTGGCTTCCAATCATCCGGGGCCTTGGCGGCGGCGTATGGTGTGGCTGTGACCGGCACCATGTTGATCGATACCTTCTTGGTGGCGACGGTGATGTTGCTGCTGTGGAAAGCGCCGCGTTGGTGGGCCATTCCGTTGCTGATCGGTTTCTTGGTGGTGGACACGCTGTTTTTTGCCGCCAATATTCCGAAAATACTCGAAGGCGGCGCCTTCCCGGTGATCGCCGGGATTGTGCTGTTTGTGTTGATGACCACCTGGAAGCGTGGCCGGCAGATCTTGTTTGAACGCTTGGATGAAACGGCGTTGCCGTTGCCGCTGTTTATCAGCAGCATTCGCAGTGATCCGCCGCACCGAGTGCAGGGCACTGCGGTATTCCTCAGCGCTCGACCCGACGCGGTGCCCCATGCCCTACTGCATAACATGCTGCACAACCAGGTGCTGCATGAGCAGGTGGTGTTACTGACGGTGGTCAGTGAAGACACGCCGCGGGTCGCACTGGACCGGCGTTTCGAGGTGGATGCCTATGGTGATGGCTTCTTCCGGGTGCTGCTGCATTACGGCTTTATGGATGAGCCGGATGTGCCGCAAGCCTTGACCCTTTGTCATTTGGACGGCTTGGATTTTAGTCCGATGCGTACCACTTATTTCCTTAGCCGCGAGACGGTGATTCCGACCAAGCGTCTGGGCATGGCGCGTTGGCGTGAAACTCTGTTTGCCTTTATGTTGAAAAACGCCAACAGCAACCTGCGCTTCTTCAAACTGCCGCTAAATCGGGTGATTGAACTGGGTACTCAAGTCGAGTTTTAAGGCTTTCCTTGCGTCAACAAAAAGGGCTTGCCGAGGTGATCGGCAAGCCCTTTTTGGCACCCGGTGCGGCGGTTTATTTGCGCGCCGGTAGCATGATGCGCAAAGTGTTGTCGCGGCGGATGTAGTGGTGATAGAGCCCGGCGACGGCGTGTAGACCGATCAGCCAGTAGCCAATGGTGCCGGCCAGTTCGTGCAGTTCTTTGATCTGTCCGCCCAGTTCAGCGTCGGGGCTGAGCAGTGCCGGCAGTTGCAGGCCGAAGAAGGGGATGGGCTTGTCGTAGGCGCTGAGCATCAACCAGCCGGCCAGCGGTGCGCCGATCATCAATAGATAGAGCGCCAGATACATCAGCTTGGCGATTTTGTCCTGCACGGCTGATACCGCCGGTTGAATTTGCGGACGAGAGCCAATCAGGCGTGCGGCGATGCGCAGCCAAACCAAGGCAAAGACTGCCAAGCCGAGCATGAAGTGCCACTGCTTGAGGCCGTCACGCATCTCGCTGCCCTTGGGGAAATTGCCTTTAAGCTCAATGCAGGCGTACACGGCGGCGATCAGCAGCAGCATCAGCCAATGCAGGCCGATGGACAGGGTTCCGAAGCGAATTTCAGTGTTTTTCCAGCTCATCATGGCTCCTTGGTCAGGCATTTCGCGCGTCTGCGCAGAGGCCCTAGTGTAACTAAATTGCGCCGTGCTTAGCCGTTAGGCTGAGCGCGGGCGGGGGAGTTAGCCTAACGCATGGGCGTCGCGGCACTGTTGCGCCAGATCAGGGTGCGGCTTGGCGGGTTTGAATGGCTTGTAATAAGCGTGTGGCCAAGGCGGGGTAGTTTTCATCGAAGTGATGGCCGCCCGGCAGCTGCAAGCGCTCACCACTAGCCTCGGTTTGTGTGCAGCCGCTGCCTTCGAGGTCTGTTTTACCGTAAACACAAAGTACTTTGGCCGCAGGTAACTGGCTTAGCTCGGGGCCAGTGGGGGCTTCTTGGCCGGCCTTGCCGAGCCAGCCCTGAACCTCGATTTCAAAACTGCCGCTGCGGGCCAGGGCTAGCAGCAAAATCGCGCTGACGTCCTGCTGGTCGCGCGCCGGCAGGCGGTTATACAGCGCTGGCAGCACATCGGCGCCAAAGGAATAGCCAGCCAACACGAAGTGCTTAGCGGCCCATTTTTGCCGATACAGCTGCATCAACTGAGCAAGGTCTTGGCTGGCTTGCTCGGAGCTTTTGTGCTGCCAGAAATAGCGCATGGCGTCGATACCGACCACCGGGTAGCCGCGCTTGGCCATTTCGGCGGCGACCTGCATATCCAGGTCGCGCCACCCGCCATCGCCGGAATAAAACAGGGTAACGGTGTTGTTAGCGCCGCTGGCCGGTACTTCAACCACCGGCATTGGGTCGCGCTGGCCTTGCAGGCGGCGCTGCAATTGATTGCTGAGCAGTTGTTGCAGGCTGACGTCGTAATCGCTGATCAAGTTTTCGGTGTTGTGTGTTTGGCCGCGCACAAAGCGGGCGCTGGCATCGTCCGGGTTGTTATTCCAGGCGGCCAGCCAGTGGCCGTGGGCAGCCTGTGTTGGCAATGGGGTAGGGCAGTCGGGCCGTTCAATGGAAAAACCGATCGACAGTGCTTGGGCTTGCTCGTTGTGCTGCTGCGCCAGCCAGCGCCAGGCCAATGCCGCGCCCGGGCCAATGCCGGCCACCAGGCTGGGCGGCCCGTCGAGTTGCTGTAACACAGCCTGTAATTGCTGTTGTTGGCTGGCGCAGTCGGTTGCTTGTACTTGGTATTGCAGCACTTGCGCGGCGTTTTCAGTACTCAGTGCGAGCAGTTGCTCAGGACTGAGCAACTGCTCGGCGGGCATGGCCAGCAATACCCGGGCGTGCGCTTCGCCGCCGGGGGTAACCAGGCTGGCGGCGGTAACGCCGGGCAGGGTTGGGTGGCTGAGTGTGACCGTAGCCGGACTTAGGCTGGCGCGATACAGGGCGGTTGCCAGCGCCATGAGGCTAATCAAGGCCAGCCCCACGTAGCTATAACGGCGCCGCATTAGCGTTTCACCAGGCCGCTGAGTCCGCCTGCAATCAAGGCCGCGGTGTCGGTGAGGGCCACCAAGGGGTCGAGCCCGGCCGCTACCGCCAGATAGCGTGGCTCCCAGGTCGGCTGGAATTTGTCTTTAAATTGGCGTAGGCCCTGGAAGTTATAAAACTGCCCGCCGCGGCTGAACATCAGGGCGCCTAACCGTTGGGTCAGTGGTGCGCCACGCCGCGGTTGCAGGCCGGCCAGAGGTACCATGCCGAGGCTGAACTGGGCATAACCCTGGGCTTGGTAGTGCAATAACAGACTGAGCATCAGAAACTCCATGGTCAGCTTTGGCGCCTGCGGCTCGACGCGCATCAGGTCGAGGCTGGCCAGTTCATGACTATTAGTCTCCAGCAGGTTAGCAAAAGCCACCGGGCGGCCCTGGTAGCGAATCAGGGCGATGCGAAAGTGCTGCAGGTAATCGGCGCTGAAGCGGCCCAGCGAGAAACCTTTCTCGCGCACCTGTTTTCCGGCCAGCCAGGCATCGGAAACCTCTTTGAGTTCGCTCATCGGCACCTGCCCAGGTTCATGGATTTCCAGGCTCAGACCGTCGCGTTTACCGCGATTTAAGGTGTAGCGCAGGTCTTTCATGCCCTTGGCTTGGCTTTGCAGGTCAAAGCTGCGCAGCCCGACGCGCGCCTCTTCGCCCAGTTTGATGGCGGTTAGGCCGATGTCCATATAAAAGGGCAGGTTCTCACTGCGCACTTGATAGAACACCGGGCGCGCATGGTGCAGGTCGCACAGGTCACGAAATTGCCAGATCAATTCGGCGCGCTGCTGCGCCGGGCCTATAGGATCGTAGAGTGCCACCAGGCTGCGACCGCGGCGGGCGTACATCAAAAAAGCCGATTGATCGGGGTGAAATAGTAGGGCCTTGTCACCGCTCAGAGCTAAGCCGCCGTCGGGTTGGCTGGAGTTTTTCAGGATGCTGGCGGCTTTTGCCAGCTCGCTGGCATCGGGCAGATGAATGTTCGGTGGTGAGGTGCGCAGCAGCCAAGTGAGCGCCACCATCAGTAGTAGCACCGAACTGCCGAGGGCCGAGCGCAAGGCGCGCGGGGCGCTGGCATCGAGGGCGAATTGCCACCACAGTTCATGCTCGTAGGGTACGTCTTGGTAGGCAAACAGCATCAGCCAGATGGCGGTCGCCAGTACGCACAAACAGGCGATTACCAAGGTCGGTGAAAAAGGCAGTTCCAGCAGGCGGCTGGGTCGGTAGAAGGACTGGCGAAAGCGGGCGAGTAAGATCGCGGTGCAGGTCAGCAGGCTGGCTTCCTCCCAGTCAAAACCTTTGAGTAACGACAGCAGGGCGCCGCTCAGCAGCAGCACCAAGGTCAGTAGCCAGGCGGCCGACAATCGCCGGCGCAAGCCTTGGGCGAGCAGCAGGCAGAGCACGCCAATCAGGCTGGAGCCCAGGTGCGAGGCTTCGATCAGATGCTGCGGCAAGAGAAAGCTGAGGTGTTCCAGGCGTGTATCGATGGCCGGGGTTACGCCGGAAAACAGCAGCACCGCGCCGGAAATAAACACCAGCAACGCCAGCACTGGCGCTGCCAAACCCGAGGCAATGCGCATGGCCTGACGGGTTGGCAGCAGTCGCTGCGCCTCATTGACCAGCAGCAGCAAACAGGCCAGCAGCAGTGGCGCAACCACGTAAATCAGCCGGTACAGCAGCAATGCGGCGGCCAAGGGGGCTGCGCCCAGTTGGTTGGCGAAGGCGGCCAGCAACACCGCTTCAAATACCCCGACACCGCCCGGTACGTGGCTTAACACGCCAGCGGCCAGGGCCAAGATATACACCAGAAAAAAACTGCCGAAGGGCGGCGCCTCGGGTAACAACAGGTACAGCACGCCAGCTGCGGCGGCCACATCGAGGGTGGTGATCAGTAGTTGCAATAGGCTCAGGCGCGCGCTGGGCAGGCGAATCAGTCGGCGGCGCAGTTTGATCAGCAGGTTATATGGTTCAGGTTGCTCGGCGTTGCGTCGGCGCAGGGTGCCGATGCACAGGCCGCCATACAGCAGCACAATGGCCATGGCGGCGCCGGCTATCAGGTTGCTCGGCAGGCGCAATGCGGCGCTGGCGGCGCTTAAATCACTGAGGCTGGCGAGGGCGGCCAGAAGTGGCAGTGCCGTGCCAAGGGCCAGGCTGGCAAACAGCGTCATGCGCGCTATTTTCGCCGCGTCCACGCCGTGGCGGGCATAGAGGCGGTAGCGCACCGCGCCGCCAGACAGCAGTGACAGGCCTACAGCATTGCCAATGGCAAAAGCGCTAAAGCCGCCGAAGACCAGAGTGCGGGTCGGTAGCTTTACCCCTGCATAACGGCTGGCCGACCATTCATAGCCCAGCAGCAACA
>JAURXE010000050.1 GCA_030654635.1 Pseudomonas sp. | reverse complement strand
AAACATCATCAGGGCTTGATGCCGCGGTGCAGGGCGACGATGCCGCCGGTCATGTTGTGGTAGCTGGTGCGCTCGAAGCCGGCCTCGCTCATCATCGCTTTGAGGGTTTCCTGATCCGGGTGCATGCGGATCGACTCGGCTAAAGAACGGTAACTGTCGGCGTCGCCGGTGATCAGTTTGCCGATCATCGGCAGCAGGCTAAACGAGTAAGCATCATAGGTCTTGGACAGCAGGGCGCTGGTGGGTTTGGAGAACTCCAGCACCAGCAAGCGGCCGCCGGGTTTCAGCACCCGCAGCATCGAGCGCAGGGCGTCTTCTTTATGGGTGACGTTGCGCAAGCCGAAGGCGATGGTTACCACGTCAAAGTAGTTGTCCGGGAAGGGCAGCTTCTCGGCATCGGCCTGGACAAATTTGATATTGCCGGCCACGCCCAAGTCGAGCAGACGGTCGCGACCGACTTGCAGCATCGAGGCATTGATGTCGGCCAGCACCACTTCGCCGGTTGGACCAACCAGGCGGGCGAACTGCTTGCTCAAATCGCCGGTACCGCCGGCGATATCCAGCACCCGATTGCCGCTGCGCACACCGGACAGCTCGATGGTGAAACGCTTCCACAGGCGATGCACGCCGGCGGACATTAGGTCGTTCATCAGGTCGTATTTGGCTGCGACCGAATGGAACACTTCAGCGACCTTTTGCGCCTTTTGGCTTTCCGGTACGTTCTGATAGCCGAAGTGGGTGGTCGGTTCGCCGTCGCCGGCTTTGCGTGGATCGTTCATTTCACTGTCACCGCAAGAAAGTGCCGGCCATTCTAATCCCGGCGACCGGCTTTGTCTTGGCGGCGCGCTGCTGCATTCGCTTAGAGGGCGGTGGCGGCCTGTTATAGTTGCGCGACCTAAGGTCGCAGTCAGGAGTTATCGATGGCCCGGATTAAAATTGAACGCCCGCATTCGCTCGGTTTGGCCGGTGCACGGACGAAAGCCGAGCAGCTCGCCGAACGGCTGGCCAGCGAGTACGACGTGCGTTATCGCTGGGTTGGTAACAGCCTGGAATTTAAACGCAGCGGCGCCGACGGGCTGATCGCCGTCACCGAAGATCAGGTGCGGGTTGAGTTAAACCTGGGCCTGCTGCTGTCCGCCATGGGCGGCAGCATCAAACGTGAAATTGAAAAGACTCTGGATGAGTCGCTGCAGGCCTAAGTCAATTATTTCGCGGCTAAGAGCCTGCTCACAATCGTCGCGAGCGCAGGTCAGTGCGATGCCCGCTCCTACGGGCCAGTTTCATTTCCCACATTTATGTGGGGCACACAGTGCTAAGTAGCGAAGTGAAGTAACAGATATTAAGTAGGTTCTTAGTATGTGGTTTCTAATTTTCCTCGCTACCTTGGT
>JAURXE010000048.1 GCA_030654635.1 Pseudomonas sp. | reverse complement strand
GCCAAGGTTTTTGCCTGGATGCGGCCAAATGATTTGATCTGGAACTATTGGGTCAATAATTACCTGCTTGGCAACGAGCCGCCGGTGTTCGACATCCTGCACTGGAACAACGACACCACGCGCCTGCCAGCAGCCTTGCATGGCGAATTTATCGACATGTTCAAGAACAACCCGCTGACCCGCGCGGGCGCACTCGAAGTTTGCGGCACCCCGGTCGATCTCAAGCAAGTCACCTGTGACCTGTTCTGTGTCGCCGGCACCACTGACCACATTACTCCATGGGAGTCGTGCTACAAGTCGGCCAACCTGTTCGGCGGCAAGTGTGAGTTTGTGCTGTCGAGCAGCGGCCATATTCAGAGCATTCTGAATCCGCCGGGCAACCCAAAGTCGCGCTATATGACCAACAGCGTAATGCCGGCCGATCCAAAAGCCTGGCAAGCCAGCGGCACTAAGCACGCAGACTCCTGGTGGCTGCATTGGCAAACCTGGCAAGCTGAACGCGCCGGCAAACTGAAAAAAACCCCAACCACGCTAGGCAACAAAGCTTTCCCGCCACGCGAAGCAGCGCCCGGCACCTACGTGCATGAGCGCTAGGCAACAGGCTTAATTATCTGGCGCGCCGCAAGGCGCACCAGAAACCCTGATCGTGCAGTAGGGATTACGTCGCGTGAGGGCATCGGCGACCGTCTACGCCAATCTGGAGGGTTTGCACTATACCTTCCGGCAGTACAACCTTTAGGGCCACAGCTATGTCGCAAGCATTCGTTTTTCGCACCATTGACCTGGATGGCAACACCATCCGTACCGCCGTGCGACCTGGCAAGCCGCACCTGACTCCGCTGCTGGTATTTAACGGCATTGGCGCCAACCTGGAGCTGATCTTCCCGTTCGTCCAGGCGCTCGACCCCGACCTCGAAGTCATTGCCTTTGACGTCCCCGGCGTTGGCGGCTCGTCCACCCCGAACACACCGTACCGTTTCCCTGGCCTGGCCAAGCTGGCCGCGCGCATGCTCGATTACCTCGATTATGGCCAAGTCAGCGTCATCGGCGTGTCGTGGGGCGGCGCCTTGGCGCAGCAGTTTGCCCACGACTATCCAGAGCGCTGTAAAAAACTGATTCTTGCCGCCACCGCAGCGGGCGCAGTAATGGTCCCCGGCAAGCCGAAAGTGCTGATGCTGATGGCCAGCCCGCGGCGTTACATCCAACCGTCCTACGGCGCGCACATTGCCCCGGAGATCTATGGCGGGGCCTTTCGCCGCGACAAGACCCTGGCCCTGTCGTTTGCCAGCAAGGTGCGCTCGTCTGGGAAACTGGGTTACTACTGGCAGCTATTCGCCGGCATGGGCTGGACCAGCATTCATTGGCTGCACAAAATCAAGCAACCAACACTGGTATTGGCCGGTGACGACGACCCGCTGATCCCGCTAATCAACATGCGTATGATCGCCTGGCGTATCCCCAACTCGCAGTTGCACGTACTCGATGATGGTCATTTGTTTTTGATCACCCGCGCCGAAACCGTGGCGCCTATCATCATGAAGTTCCTGCAAGAAGAGCGGCAACGCGCGATCATGCACCCCCAGCAAAGCATCTCACCGAGTCACTGACCGACCAATCAGAACCAGATGCGCAACCACTTGACCCATAAGCAAAGCGGGTGTAACAAAGTCGATCGCGCATGCTACTGCTAGCGCAGCTGTAGCATGCACAAAGGCACAAGCCTTGCGGCTTGATTCTTGGCGGTATTACGACGGAGTGTTGCCCCCATGCGAGATAAACCCGAAACAGATGCCTTACCCGCACCAGTGGCCTATAAAAACATGCAGAACGCCATGCTGGGCGTGCGCGGCAAGAACTTCACCTCAACATTACGCACCCTGGCCTTACAAGGTCTGCGACAACCGGTGCACAGCGCTCGCCACGCGTTAAGTTTGGGCGCCAAACTGACGCGGGTTCTGCTCGGCGACAAGCTTTACCAACCAGACCCAAAGGACCCGCGCTTTGCCGACCCTACCTGGCGGCAAAACCCCCTCTACAGTCGCAGCCTGCAGGCCTATCTGGCCTGGCAAGCACAAACTCAAGACTGGCTAGACCAGAGCAATTTATCCGTCGATGATCGCGAGCGCTCACGTTTCATCCTCGCCCTGCTCAGCGACGCGCTGGCCCCCTCCAACAGCCCGCTCAATCCACTGGCCGTTAAAGAGCTGTTTAACACTGGCGGTAGCAGCCTCGGCAAAGGCCTGCGCGAGCTTGCCGATGATCTACTGCACAACGGCGGCATGCCTAAGCAGGTACACAAGCAAGCCTTTGAGGTCGGCCGTAACCTGGCCAACACTCCCGGCGCAGTGGTGTTTCGCAACGAGTATGTAGAGCTGATCCAATACAAATCCATGAGCGAAAAACAGCACGCTATTCCCCTGCTGATAGTGCCGCCACAAATTAACAAATTTTATATCTTCGATCTCAGCCCAGAAAAAAGCTTCGTCCAGTACGCGCTCAAAAATAGCTTACAAGTCTTCGCACTGAGCTGGCGCAACCCAGACCCACGGCACCGCGAATGGGGCTTGTCGACCTACGTGCAAGCACTTGAGCAAGCCATTGATGCATGCCGCGAGATTTGCGCCAGCCGCTCGGTAAACCTGCTCGGCGCCTGTGCCGGCGGCCTCACCAGCGCTGCGTTGCAAGGCCACCTGCAAGCCAAGAAGCAACTGCGCAAAATTAACAGCAGCACCTACTTGGTCAGCCTGCTAGACAGCCAAACTGACAGCCCGGCCATGCTGTTTGCCGACGAGCAAACGCTGGAGGCGGCCAAGCGTCACTCCTTTCAGCGCGGCGTACTGGATGGCCGCGAGATGTCCAAGGTGTTTGCCTGGATGCGCCCCAATGACCTGGTGTGGAACTACTGGGTCAACAACTACTTGCTCGGCAAACAACCGCCGGCCTTCGACATTCTGTACTGGAACAACGACAACACTCGGCTACCGGCCGCGCTGCACGGTGATTTCCTAGACTTCTTCAAAATCAATCCACTCAAGCACGCTGGCGGCTTGGAGGTTTGCGGCACCCCGATCGACCTGAAAAAAATCACTATCGACAGCTTTAGCGATGGCGGCATAAATGACCACATCACCCCCTGGCGGGCGGAGTACCGCTCCTCGCAGCTGCTGGGCGGCAACAAGCGTTTTCTACTGTCCAACAGCGGCCACATCCAAAGCATTCTCAATCCGCCCAGCAACCCAAAAGCCAACTATTACGAAAGCCCAACGCTCTGCTACGAACCGCTAGACTGGCGGGCGGATGCTCAGCAGGTAGCAGGTAGTTGGTGGACGCCCTGGCTGGAATTGATTCAGCAACGCGCCGGCGAGCGCCGCGAAACCCTGAAAACCCTGGGCAATCAACATTACCCGCCCATGGTAGCGGCGCCCGGCACCTA
>JAURXE010000043.1 GCA_030654635.1 Pseudomonas sp. | reverse complement strand
CGAGGTGTAAGCGCCCAGCTCGACCTGTACGGATTTGATTCGAGTGTATTGCGTCAGCGTTGTCAGGCCGTTCTCACGGCCGACCCCGGATTGCTTGTAGCCGCCAACTGGCATTTCCGCGGGTGACTCGCCCCAGGTGTTGATCCAGCAAATACCGGCCTCCAGCTGATGAATCACCCGGTGGGCACGATTCAGGTCCTGGGTCACCACCCCGGCGGCCAGGCCGAATTCGGTGTCGTTGGCGCGGCGGATCACTTCATCCTCGTCGTCGTAGACCAGGATGCTCATCACCGGGCCGAAGATCTCTTCACGGACGATGGTCATGCTGTCTTTGCAGTCGGTGAACACCGTCGGCGCCACATAGGCGCCGTTGGCGTAGTCGCCGCTGGTGACTCGTTCGCCGCCAATCAGCAAACGGGCGCCTTCGGCTTTGCCCTTGGCGATATAGCCGAGCACGTTGTCCATATGGGCAAAACTCACCAGCGGGCCGAAGTTGGTGCTTTCGTCTTGCGGGCTACCCAGGCGAATGCGTTTGACCCGCTCCAGCACCTTGGCCTCGAAGCGCGCCTGCAGGCCGCGCGGCACGAACACCCGGGTGCCGTTGGTGCAGACTTGCCCGGAGCTGTAGAAGTTGGCCATGACCGCGATGTCGGCGGCGCGGTTGAGGTTGGCGTCTTCGAAGATGATCAGCGGCGACTTGCCGCCCAGCTCCATGGTGACTTCCTTGATCGATGAGCTCGAAGCGCTGGCCATGACTTTTTTGCCGGTGTCGGTGCCGCCGGTGAAGGAGATTTTCTCGATCCGTGGGTGCTCGGTCAGCCAGGTACCGACCTCGCGGCCACTGCCGGTCAGCACGTTGAATACCCCATCGGGCAGGCCGGCGGCGGTGTAAATTTCGGCCAGCTTGAGGGTGGTCAGCGAGGTCATTTCGCTGGGTTTGAAGATCATCGCGTTGCCGGCGGCCAGGGCCGGGGCGGACTTCCACAGGGCGATCTGGATCGGGTAGTTCCAGGCGCCAATGCCAGCCACCACCCCCAACGGCTCGCGGCGGGTGTAGACGAAGGAGGAAGGTCGCAGCGGGATTTGCTCGCCTTCGATGGCCGGCACCAAACCGGCGTAATACTCCAGCACGTCGGCGCCGGTGACTATGTCGACATAGCGGGTTTCCGACAGCGGCTTGCCGGTGTCGAGGGTTTCCAGTTCGGCCAGCTCGTCGTTGCGCTCACGCAGAATGTCGACTGCTTTGCGCAAAATCCGCGAGCGTTGCATGGCGGTCATCGCCGCCCAGATTTTCTGCCCCTGTTCGGCGCTGACCACCGCCCGCTCGACATCGGCCTGGCTGGCCCGTTGCAACTCGGCCAGCACCTCGCCATTGGCCGGGTTGATCGACTCGAAGGTGGCGCCGCTGGTGGCGTCGACATAGGCACCGTGGATATAGAGTTGTTGTTGGGCGAAACGGGGCATAAAAGTCTCCTGCAACTGGGCAGTAA
>JAURXE010000042.1 GCA_030654635.1 Pseudomonas sp. | reverse complement strand
TTAGCGCGGAGTGCCACGGATGAACTATCAAACTTATGGCGACCCGGATGGGCGCCCGGTGTTTTATTTTCACGGCACCCCTGGCGCTCCCGCCGAGGCGGATTGGCTGGCGGCTGCGGCGCAGGCCAATGGTTTGCGCATTTTGGCACTTGAGCGCGACAGCCTCGGCCCCCACTTGCAGGGCGAAGCCTATCTGGTCGAGCTAACGGCCGCCCTGGTGCGCCGGGCCGGCGAGCATCCCGTGCACCTATTGGGTTTTTCGATTGGTGCCAGTCTGGCCTTGCGCGTGGCCGCAAAGCTACCAAAGCCGGCAGCCGGTGTCTGGCTGGTATCGGCCGCTGCGCCTTTGGAATGGCCCGAGTGCTGGCAAGGCATGGGCGCCGGGCGCTACACCTTCGCCTTGGCGCAAAGTTACCCCTGGCTGTTTAAGCTGTTGGCGGTTTATCAAGGCTTTTTGGCCCGGCACTTCACCGGCTTGCTGCTGCGCGGTTTGTTCCAGGGCGCACGGGGGGCGGATGCCCAGCTGCTGGCGCAGGCGCCGCTGCGTGCACAGCTGATGGACGTGCAGCGTCAGTGTTTCGCGGGCGGCGCCGGCGCTTATGTGCGCGACGTGCAGTGTTATGTCGAACCTTGGGCGGCGAGTTTGGCGCAGGTACGTGCGCCCGTGCAGCTATGGCATGGCGATCAAGACAACTGGGCGCCGGTCAGCATGGCCCACGCGCTGCTTGCCCAGTTTGGTACGCAAGGCCAATTGCACTGGCTGGCGGGTCGCTCGCACTACAGTTGCCTGCGGGATGCGGCGCAGCCGTTGTGCCAGCAGTTGGCGACCCATTATTGCGATTAACGCTCAGCATTAACGGCACCGCCTGCAACAGTCGCGTGGTGGCCATAGCCTAGGCTTGGCTGTGACCTCGGCCAAGTCGACCTTGTCAAAGCCCTTGCACTGTCCGTATGGTGCGCAGCGAGTTCTAGGGAGCATGTGCGATGAAAGAGTTACAACACCTGTTCGAGAATAACGAGCGCTGGGCCGAGGCGATTAAAGAGGAAGATCCGTCTTTCTTCGAAAAGCTCTCGCAGCAGCAAGCACCCGAATACCTGTGGATCGGTTGCTCCGATGCACGGGTGCCGGCTAACGAAATTGTCGGTTTGTTGCCGGGTGATCTGTTCGTCCATCGCAACGTCGCCAACGTGGTGCTGCACACCGACCTCAACTGCCTGTCGGTGATCCAGTACGCGGTCGACGTGCTTAAGGTTAAGCACATTCTGGTCACCGGCCACTACGGTTGCGGCGGTGTGCGGGCGGCCATGCAAGACACTCAGTTCGGTTTGATCGACGGCTGGCTGCGGACCATTCGCGATCTCTATTACGAGCAGCGCGAGCACTTGGCGCAATTCACCAATGAAGAGGAGCGGGTCGACCGCCTCTGCGAGTTGAACGTGATTCACCAGGTCGCCAACGTCAGCCACACCACCATCGTGCAGAACGCCTGGCACCGCGGTCAGCCTCTGTCGGTGCATGGCTGCATCTATGGCATCAAAGACGGCCGCTGGAAAAACCTCAACGTCACCGTCAGTGGCCTCGAGCAACTGCCGCCGCACTACCGCCTGCGTCCGCTCGGGGTGAGCTGATGCTGCCGGCTACGGGGGCGGTCGCCACGCAGACTGGGCCGTCCGCGGTGCCACCGAGACTCTGCGTGATCGCCGGCGATGGCATCGGTCCTGAAGTAGTGCCAGTCGCCGTCGAGGTGCTGAGCAAATTACTGCCAGCGCTGCACGTGACCGAAGCCGAAGCCGGCTGGGATTGTTTTCAGCGCCACGGCTGCGCGGTGCCTGAGGCCACACTGGCGAGTATGCGTGCCTGCGGCGCCGGTCTGTTCGGTGCGGTGTCTTCACCGAGCCGCTCGGTGGCGGGTTATCGCAGCGCCATCCTGACTTTACGGCAGAGCCTGGGGCTTAACGTCAATCTGCGCCCGGTGCGCAGTTGGCCGCA
>JAURXE010000041.1 GCA_030654635.1 Pseudomonas sp. | reverse complement strand
CAAGGGCATCGACGACATCCGTCAGCTGGTGGAAGCCGGGGTAAATCTGTTCCGCCTGAACTTCAGCCACGGCGAGCACGCCGACCACGCCGAACGCTACAACTGGGTGCGTGAAGTGGAGCGTCAGCTGAACCAGCCAATCGGCATCTTGATGGACCTGCAAGGGCCAAAACTGCGGGTCGGTCGCTTCGCCGAGGGCAAGGTTAATCTGGTTCGCGGCCAGGCCTTTCGCCTCGACCTCGACCCAACGCCGGGCACGCTTGAGCGCGCCAACCTGCCGCACCCGGAAATCATCGCAGCCCTGCAGCCGGGCATGAACCTGCTGCTGGACGACGGTAAATTGCGCCTGCAAGTGACCGCCAAACACAGCGACGCAATCGAGACCCTGGTGATCGCCGGTGGCGAGCTGTCCGACCGCAAGGGCGTCAACGTGCCGGAAGCCGTGTTGGAGCTCAGCCCGCTGACCAGCAAAGACCGCATCGATCTGGACTACGGTCTTAAGCTTGGGGTGGATTGGGTCGCGCTGTCGTTTGTGCAGCGTCCGCAAGACATCATCGAAGCCCGCGCGATCATTGGCGACAAAGCCTTTTTGATGGCCAAGATCGAGAAGCCTTCGGCCGTTGAGCACCTGCAAGCCATCGCCGAACTCTGCGACGCAATCATGGTGGCCCGTGGCGATTTGGGTGTGGAAGTGCCGGCCGAGAACGTCCCGCGCATCCAGAGAGACATCATCCGCACCTGCCGCCAACTGGGTAAACCGGTGGTGGTGGCCACGCAGATGCTCGAATCGATGCGCTTCTCACCGGCGCCGACCCGCGCCGAAGTCACAGACGTAGCCAACGCCGTGGCCGAAGGCGCCGATGCGGTGATGCTGTCGGCGGAAACCGCCTCCGGTGATTACCCGTTGGAAGCCGTGCAGATGATGAGCAAGATCATCCGCCAGGTGGAAAACGGCCCGGATTTTCAGGCCCAGCTCGACGTTAGCCGCCCGCAAGCCGAAGCCACCGCATCGGACGCGATCAGCTGCGCGATCCGCCGGATCAGCAGCATTCTGCCGGTGGCAGCGCTGGTCAACTACAGCGAATCCGGGGCTTCGAGCCTGCGCGCCTCACGCGAACGGCCGAAGGCACCGATCTTGAGCCTGACGCCGAACATCAACACCGCACGGCGTTTGACCGTGGCCTGGGGCATCTACTCGGTGGTCAATGCACGCTTGAACAAGGTCGAAGAGATCACCAGCACCGCACTGGAAATCGCCCAGGCGCAGAACATGGCGCAACGCGGCGACACCCTGGTGATCACCGCCGGCGTGCCCTTTGGCCAACCGGGAACCACCAACACCCTACGCATCGAGACACTGCACTGAGTTAATGCGCGGCGACTCAGGTCGAGTAGTCGCGCACACCGAGCAACAACTCTCCCTCTGGCACTGCCAGTTATTAACGTCCACCGGCTTTGCGGGTGGACGTTTTTTTTCGGCGCGCGACTCGTGCAGCAACAACCTTCGCCGACCAACCTTTTTCTTATCCATGACGACTCCCATGCACCCGCCCTTAACCCCCTTACTCAAGCGTCCACCTGCCAATGACTGGGCCATGGCCTTGCTCAATAGTTTCAGCCAAGTATTTTTGCTGCGCCACCCGCTGTGCGGCCTGCTCTGCCTGCTGAGCATCGCCTGGGGCGCGCCGCAGTTGCTTGGTGGCGCATTGCTCGGCGGTTTTGTTGGCTGGCTGACGGCCGTGCGCCGGCATTACCCGCAACCGGATATCAACAGCGGCCTGTACGGCTATAACGGCGTGCTGCTGGGCTTGTTGTTAGGCGCCAAGCTGGCCTGGTCGCCACTGTTACCACTGCTGATCATCGCCAGCGCCGGGCTGGCGAGCCTGCTGCTCAATCGCTGGCTGCGACATAACCGCCGGCACGCCAGCTTGCCGGCCTACACCGCGCCCTTTGTGCTGTTCGGTTGGCTGCTGCTGGCATTGACCGACAGCCTGCAGTTAACCAGCAACCTC
>JAURXE010000033.1 GCA_030654635.1 Pseudomonas sp. | reverse complement strand
GCGGAGGTGGCGGCTGGGCAATTTCCGGTTTCCTTTATGCCTGACCTCAAGGCCCTGGCTCGTTCGGAAGGACTGTGGAATCTGTTTCTGCCAGCGTTGCAGGCAGATGAGCCGGGCACCGCCCTGAATAATCTGGAATACGCGCCCCTAGCGGAAATCATGGGTCGGGTGTCCTGGGCCTCCGAGGTGTTCAACTGCAGCGCGCCGGACACCGGCAACATGGAGCTGCTGCACCTGTTTGCCAGTGCCGCGCAACGCCAGCGCTGGTTGTTGCCGCTGCTGGACGGCGCGATACGTTCGGCCTTTGCCATGACCGAGCCGGACGTGGCGTCCTCCGATGCCAGCAATATCCAGACCCTGATCCGCCGTGACGGCGACGACTATGTGATTAACGGCCGCAAGTGGTTTATCACCAATGCCTCGCACCCCGATTGCAAGTTGCTGATCGTGATGGGGAAGACCGATCCGGCCGCAGAGGCTCACCGGCAACAGAGCATGATCCTGGTGCCGTTCGACACGCCGGGCGTGGAGCTGCTGCGCAATATCCCGGTGCTCAATCACCTGGCGCCGGAAGGCCACAGCGAGTTGCTGCTGCGCAATGTGCGGGTGCCGGTGGCCAACTTGCTGGGTGCCGAGGGCGAGGGTTTTATGATGGCCCAGGCGCGCCTGGTGCCTGGGCGCATCCACCACTGCATGCGCTCGATCGGCATGGCCGAGCTGGCGCTGGAGCTGATGGTCGAGCGCTGCCAGGAGCGCAAGGCGTTCGGCAGATACCTGCACCAGTACGCCAATGTCGGCGACTGGATCGCCGAGTCACGTATCGAGATTGAACAGGCGCGGCTGCTGGTGCTGAAGACCGCCTGGATGATCGACGCGGTCGGTGCCAAGGCTGCGCGCAAGGAAATCGCCATGATCAAGGCGCTGGTGCCGGCCATGCACTGCCGGGTGGTCGACCGCGCCATTCAGGTCTACGGCGCCATGGGCCTGACCCCGGACACGCCGCTGGCGGATATGTGGA
>JAURXE010000026.1 GCA_030654635.1 Pseudomonas sp. | reverse complement strand
CTGGAGACCTTGGCGCTGATTGCCTATCGCCAGCCGATCACCCGTGGCGAGATCGAGGATATTCGCGGCGTGGCGGTCAACAGCCATATCGTCAAAACCCTGCTGGAGCGTGAGTGGATTCGCGTCGTCGGTTATCGCGATGTGCCGGGCAAGCCGGCGATGCTGGCCACCACCAAGCTGTTTCTCGATCACTTCAACCTCAAGGGGCTGGACGAGTTACCAACCATGGCCGCCTTGCGCGAGCTTGAGCCAGAACCCTTGTTTGCGCCGGACGATGACCTGCCAGCGCCCGCGGGCTTGCAGGCCCGCGTCGATGCCGAGGCTGGCCAAGAGGCGGCCGGCGAGTTGCGCGACGAAACCAGTTTCCGCAGCCTGTTGGTTGAGCTGGACGATATGGAACTGGGCTTGAAAAGCGATTTTGACGATTTGCTTGATGCGCAGCTTGAGCCTGCCGCAGAGGGCGAGGCGGATAGATAGCTGGAGGCGCTGGACGCCGCCGCGGCGAGTCTGCACTGACTTGTCACCATGGCGCTGTACAAAAAACAGACAGTCGGGCGGGCTGATTTAAGCCTTAACCGTGCGCCTGGCGGCTAATCAGCGTATGCTTCGCGCCCTTTTGGCGATTGTTCGCCATATTTACGCACTAGCCGTTCGGCATATAGTGCGTTTCATCTACTGCTACACCGGGAGGTGCCAAGATGAGTGATACCGAATTAGGTCCAGCTGGCGAGAAATTACAGAAGGTTTTGGCGCGCATGGGCCTTGGCTCGCGTCGCGATGTAGAAACCTGGATCAGCCTTGGCCGCGTCAAGGTCAATGGTGTGGTCGCCAAACTCGGCCACCGGGTCGATTCGCTGGACGCCATCAGCCTCGATGGCCGTTTGCTCAAGCGCGAAGAAGGTGCCGAGTCGGTCCGTCGCGTGTTGATCTACAACAAGCCCGACGGCGAAATCTGTACCCGTGACGACCCAGAAGGTCGGCCAACCGTATTCGATCGTTTGCCCAAGCCGAAAGAAGGCCGCTGGATCAATATCGGTCGTCTGGACATCAACACCACCGGCTTGCTGATGTTCACCACCGACGGTGAACTGGCCAACCGCTTGATGCACCCTTCCTATCAGATGGACCGTGAGTACGCCGTGCGCGTACGCGGTGAAGTCGATGAAGAGATGCTTGAGCGCTTGAAGGCTGGCGTGGTGCTGGAAGACGGTCCGGCGCGCTTTACCGACATCAAAGAAGCCCCCGGCGGCACCGGTTTCAACCACTGGTATCACTGCGTGGTGATGGAAGGCCGTAACCGCGAAGTGCGGCGCCTTTGGGAATCCCAGGGTGTGGTGGTCAGCCGCCTGAAGCGCGTGCGCTTTGGCCCGGTATTTATGACTTCCGAGTTGACCATGGGTCGCTGGCGCGAAATGGGCCAGCGGGAAATTGACATCCTCAGTGAGGAAGTCGGTTTGACGCCGGTGGCTCTGCCGGCCATGACCGATAAAGCCCGTGACAAGCTGGTGCGTCAGCAGCGTAAATCGGCCAAGCCAGTGGGTCGCGCCGGCCGTCAGGAGCGCACTTTGCGCCCGGCCAGCGGTGGTCGTGGTGAGCGCGCCGCAAGTGGCGACTCGAGCCGTGGCTCGCAGGTTGCTGAGCGCCCGAGCGATGTTAATAAGCGTCCCGCCAAGCCGGCCGGTCGTCAGCAAGAGTCCGGCGAGCGCGGCTCGCGTCAACCGGGTTCGGCGCCAGATAAACGTCGCGGTCCACCGGCGACTGACGGTCAGCGTCCTGGCTTTGGCCGTGGTCCGCGTAAACCGCAGTAATGTGTTACGGTCTCTGTAAAATCAGCCGACAAAAAGAAGGGCTCCAATCGGAGCCCTTCTTTTTGTCTGCTGATTTTGTCTGGGTTGCTTTAGCTGGCCACCACCAAGCGATTGCGGCCATCGCCTTTGGCGGCGTACATGGCGCTGTCGGCGCGGTGCATGATGCTGCCGATCGACTCGCCGGCTTGCAGTGTGGCGCAGCCGAGGCTGACCGACAGCTCTATCGAGCGGCCTTGGGCCAGGCATTGCAACTCCATCACGGCGCGGCGCAAACGTTCGCCAATCATCGCGGCGGCTTCGCTGCTGGTGTTGGACATCACCACCAAGAACTCTTCGCCGCCAAAGCGAAACACCATGTCGATGTTGCGCAATTGAGCTTTAAGGGTGGCAGCCAGGGCTTTAAGTACTTCGTCGCCGGTGCTATGGCCGAAGTTGTCATTGATCCGCTTGAAGTGATCGAGGTCGAGCATCAGCAGCGACAGGGGTTGCTGGTTGCGCTCGGCCAGATCAACTTCACGCTGCAGCACTTGATCCATCGCCAGGCGATTACCGGTGTCGGTCAGTGGGTCACGCAGTGCGCTGCGCATGGCGTTGCGATAGAGCAGAGCGTTGCGCAGTGGGAACAGCAAGCTGGCCAGCAGCGATTCGAGTTGGGCGAGCTCATCTTCCGAGAAGCGCACGCTGCGGCGAAAGGTCAGCTCACCGAGGTATTCGCCTTCGTGGCTGAGGCGATAGCAGGCCGAGTGACTGGCGCGTACGCCCATCTCCAGGCGCAAATCGCTGGCGGCCAATTGATAGCTCAGAGCCCCCAGTGGCACCAAACGCTGAACTTCACGGAAGAACAGGCTAAGGATGCGATCGGCTTCGAGGCTGGTTTGCAGTTGCAGGGTCAGCTGCTGGCGCAGTTGTGCCAGGCTGACCGGCCGCAGTGATTGGGTACGGTTGCCCGTGAAGCCCAAGCGTTGCAGTTTGGCTGCGTCGAAGTCGATGGTGTTGGTTTGGCTGTGAGAAATCATGGTGAACCTCAGGCGCTAAGTGCGTCGACACTAGGCTTAAAGCGATTTCCGTGCCATTTGCTGAGGTTGTTATAAAAATCTATATATTTCAGCTGCTTAGATGTTGTTCTGGTTGCTTGTCGGCAGCTGCTTGCCGGTGTTTTGGCGTTAAGGCCGGCAATGCGCTGCCGTTCACAAAAGCTGGCCGCCGGGAAACCGGCGGTTAGCATTGCTTACTGGGCGTCGAAAGCCTGACCGTTGACGCCAGCGCTGTCAGGGCCCATCAGGTACAGATAGACCGGCATGATTTCTTCAGGTGTTGGGTTGCCCGCCGGATTTTCCCCAGGGTAGGCCTGGGCGCGCATGTCGGTGCGGGTGGCGCCGGGGTTCACGCTGTTGGCGCGGCCCGGGCAGATGCCGTCCATCTCGTCGGCCAGCACTTGCATCAGCCCTTCGTTGGCAAACTTAGACACCGCGTAAGCGCCCCAATAGGCGCGGCCTTTGCGGCCGACGCTGCTGGAAGTAAAGATCACCGAGGCGTCCGTCGACAGCTTCAGCAGTGGCAGCATGGTACTGGTCAGCATAAAGGTGGCGTTGACGTTGACCTGCATGACGCGCATGAAATTGTCGCCCGATAACTGCTCAATCGGTGTGCGCGGCCCGAGGATGGCGGCGTTGTGCAGCAGACCATCGAGCCGGCCGAATTCGCGCTCAACCATGGCCGCCAGCTCGTCATATTGATGAGCCAGGGCGGTTTCCAGGTTGAATGGAATCACCGCCGCCTGTGGGTGGCCGGCCTCGCTGATGGCGTCATAGACCTGATTCAGATTGGC
>JAURXE010000018.1 GCA_030654635.1 Pseudomonas sp. | reverse complement strand
AGGCAGGGTAGCAGGCTTGCGCACCAATGCGGTGCACTGCTGTGATTGGTGAGTGACTAGATAAAGGGCACGAAGGGGATGTCCGGCTTGGCCGGCGGTTTGTCTTTTAGCGGGCACTCCGGGCGCACGCCGTAGTCACGCCTCTTGCAGGGTCTGACTTTGCGCTTTTGATCCAGCGAGGTGAGGCGGATATGCAGTGGTTGGCTGGGGGTGCGCTCCAGTGTGATGCCATTGGCGTCAAGAATCTCCACCGCCAGTTGATGGGTGCCACGACCCAGGCCCTGCACCGGAAAAACTGGGCTGCGGCTGGGCTCGGCGCTCGGCTGGCCATCGACTATCAGGCGATAGTTGTGGGTGGGCAGCAAAGCCGGGTCGCTGCTAGCGCTGACCACTATGTCGCCGGTGCCGTCGTTAATCACCGCGTCGGGCTCGGGGACCAGAATCCGCAGCATCTGGTAGTCCGGTGCCTTGATCGGGGTTTCAGTCAGAGCCACTGGCACGCGTGGGGCATTGATTTGGCCCATGGAGTTGGTCGGTGCCATCTCGACGCGCTTGGCATTGCCGGGCTTGGGGTGGTCGGTAAAAACCCGATTACCCTCGGCGTCGGTGTAGGTGTAGACCTCGGCAAGCGTGGGCAAGCTGAGGCAGCCAAGTAGTGTTATGAGTAAAAAGCGCTGCATATAGAGTCGGCTATTCAATTGCGCGGAGTCGCCTTGGGGGTGCCGAGGGCAACCCGTTGCACGGTGAAGGTCACGGCATCGCTTTGCTGCACGACGCGACCGCCGCTGAGTACCTGCACGGCGAGCGTGTGGTCGCCGCGCGGAATATTGGTCAGTTGCAGTGGGGGATTGCTGCTCGGTGTGCCATAGGGCTGGCCGTCGAGGATCAGCTGCACTTGTTGGCTGGCGGCGAGGTCGGGCAAGGTGTTAACGCCGACGCTGAAGGTGCCGTTGTTGGCACGCATGGCCTCGTCGGTGGGCAGGTTGGTCAATTGCAGTACCGAGAAGGGCGCATCCATGGCGTTGGCGTCTTGGGCTGTATTGTTGGTGCTGGTGTTGTTAGTTGGCTGCGCCGACACCGTGTTGGTCGGTGGCAGTTGCACGATTTCGGCATTACTGCCTTGGGGTGGCTCGTTGGTAAATACCCGATTGCCGTTGGCATCGGTGTAGCTATAAATCTGGGCCGCTGCGGGCAGGCTCAAGGCCAATAGCAGGCAAGCAAGTAAAGGGCGCATGGGTAATCTCCCGAATGGGCTTAGGTGCCTAAGCCTTGCACTGCTGGCGGCAACTGGCAAGTTTTACGCTTTAGCGCTGTGCTCTGCGCCCATAAAAAAGGCCTCCCGAAGGAGGCCTCTGTGCAGCTATCTAGATAGCTACGACTGGCTTAGACGCTGTAGTACAGGTCGTATTCCAGTGGGTGTACGAAGGTGCGTACTTGGATTTCTTCGGCGCTCTTCAGTTCGATGTAAGCATCGATGAAGTCGTCGCTGAATACGCCGCCTTTAGTCAGGAACGCACGGCCTTTATCCAACTCTTCCAGCGCTTCTTTCAAGCTGCCGCACACTTGCGGGATCAACTTGGCTTCTTCTGGTGGCAGGTCGTAAAGGTTTTTGTCGGCTGCGTCGCCTGGGTGGATCTTGTTCTGGATGCCGTCCAGGCCAGCCATCAGCAGTGCAGCGAAGCACAGGTATGGGTTGGCAGCCGGATCCGGGAAGCGCGCTTCGATACGACGGCCGCGTGGGCTGGAAACGTATGGAATACGGATCGAGGCCGAACGGTTACGTGCCGAGTAAGCCAGCATTACTGGAGCTTCGAAGCCTGGAACCAAACGCTTGTAGGAGTTGGTTGCCGGGTTAGTGAAGCCGTTCAGTGCTTTACCGTGCTTGATGATGCCGCCGATGAAGTACAGGGCGGTGTCGGATAGGCCGGCATAGCCTTCACCAGCGAAGGTGTTCTTGCCGTCTTTAGCGATCGACATGTGCACGTGCATGCCCGAGCCGTTGTCGCCGTAGAGTGGCTTAGGCATGAAGGTTGCGGTTTTGCCGTAGGCATCAGCAACGTTATGCACGCAGTACTTGAGGGTTTGAACTTCGTCAGCCTTGGCAACCAAGGTGTTGAACTTCACGCCGATTTCGTTTTGACCAGCAGTCGCCACTTCGTGGTGGTGAACTTCGATAACCAGACCCATTTCTTCCATGGCGTTGCACATGGCAGTACGGATTTCGTGGTCGTGGTCGCACGGCGGAACTGGGAAGTAACCACCTTTAACGCAAGGACGGTGGCCCTTGTTGCCGCCTTCGATGTCGGCGTCGGTGTTCCACGAAGCCTGCTCGGAGAAGATCTTGAACATCGAACCGGAGATGTCGGACTTGAACTTCACTTCGTCGAAGATGAAGAACTCAGGCTCTGGGCCAACGAATACGGTGTCGCCGATACCGGTGGTCTTCAGGTATTCCTCGGCGCGAGTGGCGATCGAACGCGGGTCGCGATCGTAGCCCTGCATGGTGGTCGGTTCGATGATGTTGCAGACCAGAATCAGTGTTGGGTCTTCAGTGAACGGATCGATCACTGCAGTGCTGTCGACTGGCAACAGAATCATGTCGGAGGCTTCGATGCCTTTCCAGCCATGAATGGAGGAGCCGTCGAACATCTTGCCTACTTCGAAGAAATCGTCTTCGAAAGCATCGCGAGCCGGCATGGTCACGTGATGTTGCTTGCCCTTGGTGTCGGTGAAGCGCAGGTCAACCCACTTCACGTCGTGATCTTTAATTAATTGAAGCGCCTTCGACATGGTGTCCTCCAGGTGAATGAGGGCTGAATTCAGTGAGCCCGCGAATACGTTTGGTGCCGGGGGCGATAATACGCCACAAGGCAGCCTCTCTCACAAGGGAGCAATATGTATGCCAGTGCTTTTTTGCGTAAAGAAATTGCTAGGAAGCTGGCTTGTTGGGCGGTTTTGGGCTGATCGGAAGTAAAGCGGCGGTCCATGTTGGTGCGCTACGTCTATTTGCGCACCAATTTAGCGCGCCATAAGGTGCTGCGCATAAAGTTGGTTAAAGCTTGAGCGATTTCCGCTATAATCCGCGCCCCTCTTTTTTGGTCGCTTCGCCACGCGCTACCGCCATGAAACTTATCGTAAAAGTCTTTCCAGAAATCACCATTAAAAGCCGGCCGGTGCGCAAGCAGTTCATCCGCCAGTTAGCGAAGAATATTCGCTCGGTTTTGCGTGATCTGGATCCTGGCGTGTCGGTAGTTGGTGAGTGGGACAATCTGGAGTTGCAAACCCAGGTTAGCGAGCCGAAGACGCTGGCGGCGATGATTGAGCGCCTGCGTTGTACGCCCGGCATCGTTCACTTCCTTGAGGTGAACGAGTATCCGCTGGGCGATCTCGACGATATCGTGGCCAAGTGCAAGGCCCATTACGCCGACCTGTTGCCGGGCAAAATCTTTGCCGTGCGCTGCAAGCGTGGCGGCAAGCACAGCTTCACCTCAATGGAAGTCGAGCGTTATGTTGGCAGCCAGTTGCGCCAGCAGTGCGGGGCGGCGGGGATTGAGTTGAAGGCGCCAGAGGTGCTGGTGCGCATGGAAATTCGCGACCAGCGTTTGTTCGTCATTCACCATCAGCACAATGGCCTTGGCGGCTTCCCGCTGGGCTCCGTGGAGCAGACGTTGGTGCTGATGTCCGGTGGTTTCGACTCCACGGTGGCGGCCTATCAGATGATGCGTCGCGGCCTGCTCAGCCACTTCTGCTTCTTCAATCTCGGTGGGCGCGCCCATGAGTTGGGTGTGATGGAAGTGGCGCATTATCTCTGGGCTAAATACGGCAGCTCCCATCGGGTGTTGTTCGTCAGCGTGCCCTTTGAAGAGGTGCTCGGCGAAATCCTCGGCAAAGTCGATAACGCCCATATGGGTGTGGTCCTTAAGCGCATGATGCTGCGCGCAGCCAGTTCGATTGCCGAGCGTCTGGAAATCGATGCGCTGGTGACCGGCGAGGCAATTTCCCAAGTGGCGAGCCAGACCCTGACCAATTTGTCGGTGATTGATGCGGTGACCGACAAACTGGTCCTGCGCCCGTTAATCGCCAGCCACAAGCAAGACATCATCGACACTGCTTCCGAGATCGGCACCGCCGAGTTCGCCAAGCACATGCCCGAATACTGCGGGGTGATTTCGGTCGGCCCGACCACGCGCGCCAAGTTGCCGCGGGTGGTGTACGAAGAAGAACAAATCGACATGGCGGTGCTGGAGCGCGCCCTGGCCAATGCCCGGCTGGTGTCGATTGACCGGGTTATTGACGAGTTGGGCGTAGATATTCAGGTCGAAGAAGTCGCCGAGGCACTGCCTGGCCAAATCGTACTGGATATCCGCCACCCCGATGCCCAGGAAGATGCACCACTGCAACTGGGCGAGATCGAAGTTCAAACGCTGCCGTTCTTTGCTTTGAATAGCCGCTTCAAGGAGCTGGATGCTGGGCGCCAGTACCTGTTGTATTGCGACAAGGGGGTGATGAGCCGCCTGCATGCCCACCACTTGCTGAGCGAGGGGCATGCCAATGTGCGCGTTTATCGTCCGGCATAAAATCCCAGGACTGAATGGTGGCAGCATCCGCCATCGCCCTCCTGACTGACCTGTTGTCACAGTTGCATAAGACTCTTTGCTAAATGCGGCCTAAACTAGGCGGCACACCGAATCCTCTGATCGAGATACACAAGTGATCGAAAATCTACGTAACATCGCCATCATTGCTCACGTTGACCATGGTAAGACCACCCTGGTAGACAAACTCCTGCGTCAGTCCGGCACTCTTGAGCGTAACGAGCTCAACGATGAGCGCGTGATGGACAGCAACGACCAGGAAAAAGAGCGCGGCATTACCATTTTGGCCAAGAACACCGCCATTAACTGGGGCGGCTACCACATCAACATCGTTGACACCCCAGGTCACGCCGACTTCGGTGGCGAAGTTGAGCGGGTAATGTCGATGGTTGACTCGGTGCTGCTGCTGGTTGACGCCCAAGACGGCCCAATGCCGCAAACCCGCTTCGTGACCAAGAAGGCTTTCGAAGCCGGCCTGCGTCCGATCGTGGTGATCAACAAGGTTGACCGTCCGGGCGCACGTCCAGACTGGGTTCTGGATCAAATCTTCGACCTGTTCGACAACCTCGGTGCCACCGAAGAGCAGTTGGACTTTAAGGTTATTTACGCCTCGGCCCTGAACGGTATTGCCGGTCTGGATCACGCCGAGATGGCGGAAGACATGACCCCGTTGTATCAGGCCATTGTTGACCACGTTCCTGCGCCAAAAGTTGACCGTGATGGTCCGTTCCAGATGCAAATCTCGGCACTGGACTACAACAGCTTCCTCGGTGTTATCGGCGTTGGCCGTATCGCCCGTGGTCGCGTTAAGCCGAACACTCAGGTGGTGGCGATCGACGTTGATGGCAAGCGCCGCAACGGCCGTATCCTTAAGCTGATGGGTCACCACGGTCTGCACCGCGTTGATGTTGAAGAAGCTGCAGCCGGCGACATCGTCTGCATCAGCGGTTTCGACGAGCTGTTCATCTCCGACACCCTGTGCGACCCACAGAACGTCGAAGCAATGAAGCCGCTGTCGGTTGATGAGCCAACTGTGAGCATGACCTTCCAGGTAAATGACTCGCCGTTCTGCGGTAAAGAAGGCAAGTTCGTCACCAGCCGTAACATCCGTGAGCGTCTGGACAAAGAGCTGCTGTTCAACGTGGCTTTGCGCGTTGAAGAAGGCGACACCGCTGACAAGTTCAAGGTGTCTGGCCGTGGCGAGTTGCACTTGTCGGTACTGATCGAAACCATGCGTCGCGAAGGCTTCGAAATGGGTGTGGGTCGTCCAGAAGTGATCATCCGCAACATCGACGGCGTGAAGCACGAACCGTTCGAAAACGTCACCATCGACTTGCCAGAAGAGTATCAGGGCGCGTTGATGGAGCAGATGGGTGTGCGTAAAGGCGACCTGACCAACATGGTTCCGGATGGCAAGGGCCGTGTGCGCCTTGAGTACAACATCCCGGCTCGTGGTTTGATCGGTTTCCGTAACGAGTTCCTGACCATCACCTGTGGTGGCGGTATCCTGACCAGTATCTTCGACCGTTACGCTCCGATGAAGTCCGGCGACATGTCCGGCCGTCAGAACGGCGTACTGGTTTCGGTGGCTACCGGTAAGGCACTGACCTACTCGCTGGAAACCTTGCAGGCACGTGGCAAGCTGTTCCTCGGTCACGGTGAAGATGTCTATGAAGGTCAAATCGTCGGCATCAACAGCCGCGACAACGACCTGGGCATCAACCCAACCAAGGGCAAGAAGCTCGACAATATGCGCGCATCCGGTAAGGACGAAACCATTGCTTTGGTTCCGCCAATCCGTTTCACCCTGGAGCAAGCTCTGGAGTTCGTGCAAGAAGACGAACTTTGCGAAGTGACGCCAAAGTCGATTCGCCTGCGTAAGAAAATTCTTGGTGAAAGCGAGCGTACTCGCGCCAGCAAGAAAAGCAGTAAGTAACTAACAAGTTACAAGCGCTTAAAAAAGCCCCCGCCATCTCCGATGGCGGGGGCTTTTTCGTTGTCGCGACGTTTATGTCGCCAGCTGCGCAGCCGTCTTGGTGGGCGCTGGTGTCGGGCTGCAGCTGTCTGAGCTGGCAGGATGTGCATTCTGCGTTAGCCAGGTGAATGACGACGTTTTCACATCCATACGTTTAGCATGGACAGCAATATTGCCCGGTGTATTTGGGCTTCGCGCCAGTGTAGTGGTGCCCGACTAGTGGTTGGAGACTGAGTAGATGCAAGTAGCAGCACAGGCCCAAGGCCGACAAGGTATGGATTGGGCGGGGCTCGGTTGGTTGTTTCTGTTTTTTTGGTACTTCTCCGGCGTCACCCATTTATTAATCCAGCTGACCGGTACCAGTGGCTTCGAGAATTTCCGCCAAGCCTTGCTGATGAGCGCCATCTGGCTGATTCCGGTGTTGCTGTTCCCGGCCAAGGCGCGGGCGATTGCCGGCACTATCGGCGTGGTCTTGTGGCTGTGCTCGCTGATCGGTCTGGGCTACTTCTGCATCTACGGCCAGCAGTTCTCCCAGAGCGTGATTTTTATCATGTTCGAATCCAACATGGCCGAGAGCAGCGAGTATTTCGCCCAGTACTTTGCTTGGTGGATGGTGCCGGTGTATCTGGTGTACAGCCTCGGTGCCTGGCTGTTGTGGAAACGAGTACGGCCGCTGCGCTTGAGCCGCCAGCAAGCGTTGATCATGAGTTTGGCGCTGTTTGTCGGTGTGCTGGTTTATCCGCTGGCCAAGCAGATCTATAAGCGCCCGACCCTGACGCAAGCGCTGGAGAAGTTCGAGGCTCGGGTTGAGCCGGCGGTACCTTGGCAGCTGGTGGTGGGCTATCGCAAATACCGTGAGCAGCTCAGCGACATGCAGTCGCTGCTGGCTGACAACGCCAAGATCGCCCCGCTGCAAAACATGCTTGATCGGCACGTAAACCTGCCCAGCACGCTGGTGTTGGTCCTTGGCGAGTCGACCAACCGCCAGCGTATGAGCCTCTACGGCTATCCGCGGGACACCACGCCCAAACTGGATAAACTGCGTGAGCAGTTGGCGATATTCGATAATGTGGTCACCCCGCGGCCTTACACCATCGAAGCGCTGCAGCAGGTGCTGACCTTTGCCGATGAGCAAAATCCAGACGCCTATCTGACCACGCCGTCGATCATGAACATGATGAAGCAGGCCGGTTACAAGACCTACTGGATCACCAACCAGCAGACCATGACCAAGCGCAACACCATGCTGACCACCTTCTCCAAGCAGGCCGATGAGCAGGTCTACCTGAATAACAACCTCAATCAGGATGCTCGGCAGTACGATGGCGATGTGTTGGCGCCTTTCACTAAAGTCTTGGCCGATGCCGCGCCGCGCAAGCTGATCATCATCCACCTGCTCGGCACGCACATGAGCTACAAGTACCGCTATCCGGCGGAATTTGATCAGTTTTCTGATCGTCAGGGCGTACCGGACTGGGTCACCGATGCCCAGCTGCCGACCTACAACAGCTACGATAATGCGGTGCTTTATAACGACTTCGTGGTGTCGAGCCTGATCGAGCAGTTTGCCGCGACTAAGCCCAATGGCTTTCTGCTGTATCTGTCCGACCATGGCGAGGCGGTGTTCGACTCGCCTGAAGGCAGCGTGCTGGGGCGCAACGAAGGCAAGCCGACAGCGCCGATGTACACCATCCCCTTTATGCTTTGGACCTCCGAGCAATGGCGGGCGAATAACCCGAGCAATTACTCGGCGCAGCTCAGCCGGCCGTATAGCAGCTCCAACCTGATTCACACCTGGGCCGACTTGGCCGGGTTGCGTTTTGCCGAGCTGGACACCAGCAAGAGCCTGGTGAGTGCCGACTTCAAGGAGCGACCACTGCTGATTGGTGACCCCTATCAGCCGAAATCCTTGATCGATTTCAGTTTGATCAAGCCCAAGGTGGCGGCCCTGGCCAAGCCTGCGGAGCTGGCGCAGAAATAACTCTCGCGTCGCTAACAGCAAAAAGCCCCGGCCATATGGTCGGGGCTTTTTCGTGCTGCGGCTTTAACTCTGCAATCGGTTAAAGCTTGGGTTTGAACGCGCAGAAACCGGGACGTGGGCCGATCTTTGGGTGATTGCGGCAGGTTTCCGGGCGCAGCTCGTAGATGGTGCACAGGCGGCTTTTGCGGTCCAAGTACAGGCAGTCGTTGTTGGCCATGCGTACTAGGGTGAAGATTTCCTGCTTCTGGTTGTAGCGCTCGACAATGCCTTCCTTTTGCAGGCGCTTGGCAATGTTCTTGCGCGGCTCGTTGCGCTCGAACTCTTGCACCAGGCCAATGCGCAGCAGGTCGTTGAAGCGTACTTCCACCGGCATGGTGCAGCAGCTGGAAACGCAGCTGCCGCACATGGTTCTTTCGTATTTGATCCAGGTATCCGTCCGATCTAGGTCGGCACCGACGATCAACAACTTACTCATGACGCTGTGCACCTGTATTGGAGGCTCTGAATGTGAGCATTCTGGGCGCGCGATGATAACGATGTCTGCGGCTTTGTGAATGACCATCTGGCCGGTTTGTTTGCTTATTGATCAGAAAAGACAATTTTTGTGTCACTTGCAGACTGTGCATTCGTCTTTGTCAGCAAAAGCGCGCGGGCCCTATACTCGCAAGCCGTTTGCTCTGGGCCGCTTGCCGGGCTGGCGAGCTGCTTAGCAGGGAAGCAGGTGTTTCTCTCAATCATTGATTTTGGAACTCAACGCATGCAATGGATCTTCATGCTGGCAGGCTTGGTGCTTGGCGCCGCGTCCGACGAGTCGCTCAGCGGCGCAATATTTGGCGGGCTGATCGGCTTGGCCCTCGGCCAGGCCATCAAGGTGCACGGACTCGAGTGGCAAAACAACGCCTTGCGCAAGGAGTTACAGGCCTTTGCCGAGCGCTTCGAACAGGGCACCAGCGCCATTCATCAGCGCTTGCTCAAGGTCGAGGCGGGCCTTGGTTCTGCGCCTGCCCCAGCAGCGCCGCAGCCAGCGCCCGCTGAGGTCAAGGTTGCAGCCGCGGCCAGCGCCGCCGCTGAAGCGGATGATGGCCTGGTCTGGGAGTTACCTGAGCTGCAGCCGCAGATCAATGCCGCCCCCGATGACAGCGAGCTGGTCTGGGAGTTACCGCCGATGATGGCGCGTCAACCCGCGCCGGTTATTGCAGCTGTCGCTGCCGCCCGCCCAGCGCCGCGGGTAATTACACCCGCTGAGCCGAACTGGTTTGAACGGGCCTTTGCGCTGGCCCGCAACTGGTTGTTTGGCGGCAACACCGTGCTGCGGGTCGGTGTGGTTTTGCTGTTTCTCGGTTTGGCCTTTTTGCTGCGCTACGCCACCGAAGGCATGGTGGTGCCGGTGCAGGTGCGCTATGCCGGCGTGGCCGCCACGGCGGTGGCCTTACTCGGGCTGGGCTGGTGGCTACGTCTGCGCAACGCCAATTACGGCCTGATGCTGCAAGGCACCGGCATCGCGGTGCTGTACCTGACGGTGTTTGCGGCGATGCGTTTGCATCCGCTGTTGTCGTCGACTGAGGCGCTCAGTCTGTTGGTGGTGATCACCCTCTGTTCGGCGATTCTGGCGGTGACGCAGGATGCATTGGGCCTGGCGGCAGCGGCGGCGTTGGGCGGTTTTGCCGCGCCGATTCTGACCTCCACCGGCGCCGGTAACCATGTGGCGCTGTTCAGCTACTTTGCCTTGCTGAATACCGGGATTTTCGCCATCGCTTGGTTCAAGGCCTGGAGACTGCTCAATCTGATAGGTTTTTTCGGCACTTTCGGTATCGGCTTCGCCTGGGGCATGCGTTCTTATACGCGGGAGCTGCTGTGGAGCACCGAGCCGTTCCTGATTCTGTTCTTTCTGATGTATGTCGGCATCGGCCTGCTGTTCGCCCGGCGCAAGTTGCTGGAGGCGACGCAAGCTCCGGCCGAGCGTGACGAGCTGCTGCGCTGGTCGGCGCGCCAAGGTGATTATGTCGATGGCACCGTGTTGTTCGGCCCGCCGTTGATTGGTTTTGCTTTGCAGTACGCGATCATCCAGCACCTGGAGTTTGCCGCCGCCTTCAGTGCGCTGGCCTTGGGGCTGTTTTACCTGGGCCTGGCGCGGTTGCTGACCGGTCGTGCCCCAGGTCGCGCCCTGTTGTTGGTGGAAACCTGCATCGCCCTGGGCGTGGTGTTCGGCACCCTGGCAATTCCCTTGGGGCTGGATGCGCGCTGGACGTCGGCGGCGTGGGCGGTCGAGGGGGCGGGAATCTTCTGGCTCGGCTTGCATCAGCAGCGCCGTTTGGCTCGGGCCTTCGCGCTGTTTTTGCAATTTGCGGCGGGCTTGGCCTTTTTGAGTGGTGTGCATGGCTCGGCAGAGACAGTGCTTAGCGGTGCGCCGCTCGGCGCATTGATGTTGGGGGTGGCCTTGCTGTTCACCCATCGACAGCTGCGCCTGGCCAGCGTCGAGCAGTCGTCCAGTTGGGAGCGCCGTGGTCTGCCGATCTTGGCCTGCGCAGGGCTGGGCTTTCTTTACTTGATCGCGCCACTGAACTTTACGGCCGAGCGCACCGCGATTTGCTGGGCCTTGGCTGGGCTGGCAACTCTGGTGGTGGGGTTGCGGATTCAATCGCGCAGCTTTCTGTTCAGTGCCTTTGCCGTGCAGTTGCTCGGCGGTGGGTTGTTTTTGCTGCAGCTGGATGCCAATCAAGACGCGGCGGGTGGGGTGTTCAGCGCCGGCTGGCGCGGCTTGATGACGGCGTCACTGATCGGCTTGGCGCTGATCGGTGGCATGCTGCTCGCGGCGCGCGATCAGCTGGTGCGCAGTGATGCCCGACTGCTGCGCGGTCTGTCCTTGGTGCTGCTGGTCGGCCTGGTGTTTATCAACCTGGCGGTGCTGTTCGTGCTGCCTTGGCAGACGGCCAGTGCGATCTGGGGCGGCAGCGGTTTGCTGATCATTTGGCTGAGCTTGCACCTGCAGCAGCGCGCCAGTTTCGTCTTCGGTTTGCTGTTGCAAGTAATTGGCGGCGCGGCCTTTCTGCTGGCCAGTCCGCTGCTTCTCGGGCCACTGGTCAGTGAAGGTTTGCGGCCGTTGGCCCATGCCGGCTTCTGGACGCCGCTGGTGTTGGGCGTGGCAGCGCTGGTTGGCGCTTGGCGCTTGCACCAGGTGGTGCGCCGCGAAACCGCCGGCGACTTGGGCCGTTTAAGCCTGGAGCGCTTGTCGCATTTGCTGCTGGTTTGGGGTGCTGGTTGGTGGACGCTGGCCTGGGTCAGCGAAGTGCTGCGCTTCGCCCCGGCAGCGCTGCAAACCAGCTTGTTGCTGTTGGCGGCGGCCGTCACTGTGGCTTTGTCGGCGCTCTGGGCGTTGCGCTGTGATTGGCGTGCGCTGGCACGTCTGTCGACCTTGCTGATTCCGGTAGCCGGGCTGTTGCTGGCTTTGGCCTGGAGCGGCGAGTGGCATCCGGCGGCGAACTTTGGCTGGCTCGCCTGGCTGCTGCTGTTTGCCGTGCATTTTGGCGTGTTGCGCAAATTGCCGGTCTTGCTGCCGAAGAATGCCTTGAGCGCCATGCATGTGCTCGGCTGCTGGCTGTTGCTTGGCTTGTTGGCCCTGGAGCTGCGTTATTTGCTGGCGCTACTGGCCGAGCACTACAACGCCTGGCGCTGGTTGGGTTGGGCATTGCTGCCAAGCGCCTATCTCTTACTGATGGCGCAGCCGTCGGCGACTCTGGATCGACTGCCTTGGCCGCTGAGCGCCTATCCGCGTGAGTACCGGCTATGGGCGGCTGCACCGCTGGCCGTGTTGATGCTCGGCTGGTTCTGGCTGGCGAATATCGCCAGTGATGGCGGCGCCGAACCGCTGCCCTATTTGCCACTGA
>JAURXE010000010.1 GCA_030654635.1 Pseudomonas sp. | reverse complement strand
CAAACGCATCAAGGGCTTCGGCTCCAAGGTGTATCTGGTCAACACTGGCTGGACTGGTGGCGGCTACGGCGTTGGCAAGCGCTTCAATATCCCGACCACTCGTGGCGTGATCGCGGCCATTCAGAGCGGCGCGTTGATTGGTGCGGAAACCGAGCACCTGCCGATGATCAACCTGGACGTGCCTAAAGCTGTACCGGGCGTTGACACCAACCTGCTCAACCCACGTAACACCTGGGCCGAAGGCGCTGCTTACGACGCCGCCGCCAAGGTGCTGGCCCAGCAGTTCATCGACAACTTCAAGAAGTTCGACGTGTCTGACGCCATCAAGAACGCCGGCCCACAGCTGTAAGGCCTTAGCGTTTTAAAAAAACCGCCTTCGGGCGGTTTTTTTCTGGGCGCGAGAAAGTGCGCGCAATGATTCAAGCTTGTCTGGCTGCCGGGTTTCGCTGCGCACGGCAAATTGGTACTAATGTACAAGCGGCTCGCTGTGCGCGGTCATTAACTGGCTACCCAGTTTGCCGCACCACTAAAGGTCGGATGACAAGCCCGCCATGGCCGGTGACTCTGGCCGGCATTGCGCGCCGTTTGGTTGGCGTATTCGGGCTGCGGCCCATTGAGTGAGGAGCCTCCATGGTTACTGAACATCTGGACGTACTGATTATCGGTGCCGGCCTTTCTGGCGTTGGCGCGGCCTATCACCTGATGAAACAGTGCCCTAGCAAGCGCTACGCAATTCTCGAAGGCCGCGCCGGCCTCGGAGGAACCTGGGACTTGTTTCGTTACCCAGGCATCCGTTCCGACTCGGACATGTACACCCTGGGCTACAACTTCAAACCCTGGAGCGACCCGCAAGCCATCGCCGACGGCCCCTTGATTCGCAATTACATCGACGAAACCGCCCGCGAAAACGGCATCGATCAGCACATCCGCTACCAGCACAAGGTACTTACGGCCGACTGGTGCACCGCCAGCGCTCGTTGGACGCTGCAAGTGCAATGTGGCGAGGAGCCAACCCCGCGCACCTTCAGTTGCCAGCATCTGCTGATGTGCACCGGCTACTACCGCTACGACGCCGGCTATACGCCGCAGTTCAAAGGTCGCGAGCTGTTCAAGGGCACCGTTATTCATCCGCAGTTGTGGCCGCAAGATTGCGACTCCCGCGGTAAAGAGGTGGTGGTGATCGGCAGCGGCGCCACCGCGGTTACCCTGGTGCCGGCGCTCACCGAGCAGGCCAAGCACGTGACTATGTTGCAGCGCTCGCCCAGCTACGTGGCCAGCCTGCCCAAGCAGGATGTGCTGTCCAATTTTCTGCGTCGCTTCTTGCCGGAAACCCTTGTTTACCGCTTGGCTCGCGGGCGTAACGTGGCTATCCAGATGTTTTTCTATAACCTTTCGAAGGCTTTCCCGAGCCTTGTTCGCAGGTTGTTGCTCGGCCAGGCCAAGCGCCAGCTGGGGGCGGACTTTGACATGCGCCACTTCAGCCCGACCTATAAGCCTTGGGATCAGCGCGTCTGCGCGGTGCCTGATGGCGATCTGTTCAACGTGCTGCGCGAGGGCAAGGCCTCGGTGGTCACCGGACACATCGACAGCTTCACCGAGCACGGCATCCGTCTCACCTCCGGCCAGGAACTCAAAGCCGACATCATAGTCACCGCCACCGGGCTGGATTTGGTGATGTTTGGTGGTATTCAAGTGGCCGTTGACGGTCAGCCCTTCGATGTCGCGCAGAGCATGGGCTATCGCGGCATCATGCTGCGCGACTTGCCCAATATGGCCGTGGTATTCGGCTACACCAACGCCAGCTGGACGCTGAAGGCCGACCTCTCCAGCGAATACTTCTGCCGCTTGATCAATCATATGGACGCCATCGGCATGCGCCAATGCACCCCGCGCAACAGCGGTAGCGAGGTGGCCGACGCGCCTTTCCTCGACCTCGCTTCCGGCTACATCCAGCGCGCCGCCGGCAAACTGCCCAAGCAGGGCGACCGGGCGCCGTGGAAGCTCTACCAGAACTACCTGCTCGACTTGGCTTTGCTGCGCTTTGGCAAGGTCGAGGATGGCTATTTGATCTTCTCCTCGCCGAAGAGCAACGAGGAGGCTGAGACGCAGGTCATGGCGTCTTGAACCGCTAACCCGCTGCGCCAACCCCGCCCCCGTAGGTTGAGCGCAGCGAGACCCAACAGCGATTCTGCGCTGGCGCTGCGGCATCTGCTGCGCGCAGGCTTTCGTGGGAGGGGCTTTAGCCGCGATGCTGTTACTGTTGTTTTGGAGTTGTGTTCGACCGCCGCGCTTGTGTCGCTTGATCTAATGGTTACGTCCTTACGGCGCCTCACTTTTGGCAGTCGCCCCAAAAGTAAGCAAAAAGTCTTGCCCCTGGCGTCCGGCCCGCCTGCGGCGGGTTCCCTCACTCCATCATTGCTCCAGAGGCCCGGCGCGAAGGGCCATCCATGGCCAGTCGCGCCTTTCGCCGCATCCATGCGGCTCAACCTCCTGCGCAACGACTCCGTTCGGCCTCCTGAAAGGGGCGTTGTCCGGGCGCTGATTGATTTGCTCGGCGCCGAACGGTGTTGGCTTTTGATTTGGCGAAGCCATAAGGCAATTAAATAAATGATGGGTATCGCAGCGCTCACCCATCCTACGAGCTGATCTCGAAATACTTACCCCATCGGACTAAACCCATTAGCCGCGCTGCAATAGCGCTGTTCCATCTGTGTACTGTGCTCTTCCCGCCCGCGCTCCCAGCGCAATTCCCACGCCCGGCACTGTTCGCGAAAATAGACCTTGGCCGCTTTGCGGCAGCCTCGGTAGTCGATTGAGCCGCGCTGGTGGTTGCTGCACACGCTGCTGCTGTCGATGCGGTTATTGATCGATTGCCATTGCGCCAGATACTGGCCATTGCCATCCCATTTTGGAATTGGTGCTTGAGTCAGTTCGCTGTCGGCGCTTTGCCGGCCGGTAGTGCTGTTGCCATTGGCTTTGTCGGCTTGGTATTGCGCCAGGTATTCGGCGGAGACCATGCCTTGGCTGGGGGCGGATTCGGTGGCGCGGGGTAACTCACCGTAGCGGCAATTGACTACGCTGCTGTCGATTACGTTGCCGGGTTTGATGCAGTCGGCCAGTGGCTGACTGCTGGGCATTGGTGCTGAGGTGAGGTTGTCTGGAACCCGCAGCTCTAGCTGCTGCGGGATACGGGCTGCCGGGACGTTGAGCGGCATGCTGGGTGCGGGCGTGTTGGCGGTTGCGACGGGGTTGAGCAGGCTCTGGGTTTGGCGCTGCAGCAGTTGATTAAAACCGTTGTTTTCGGCCAGTAAATACACCGCCAGGGCCAAGACGCTGAGTACGCCCAGCACGTTGGCGAAGCGCCTAAAGGCGCTGCGTTTCGGTCGTTGCTGCTGGCGCAGCCAGTCGTTGACGCTAAGGGCGTCGTCGCGGTTGGCGCGTAGGGGTTGTTGCTGGCTGTCGCGTTCCCAGTCCTGGTGTTTCATGGCATTCCTTTGGCCTTCTATCGCCGCCTTTGGCCGAGCGACAGTGCGGGTGAAACTGAGCAGGCAGTCACATTTGCGTCGAGGGTAAACCGCGCCGCAGGGCTAAGTCACCCTTTAGCGTGCGGGTATTGTGGCGCGGCTTATAGAGGCGCGGACCACGGCCCTTGTAACAATCGGCAGCGACTAGGCTCAACTGTCATCAGTCCCAAGCCAGGAAGCACTTTATGCGTCGTTTTTTCGTTTTGCCGTTGTTGGGGGCTTTGTTGCTGGACGGTTGCGCCGGTGCGGATCTGTCGCGGGTCGAGTTGCCGTTGTTGCCGGGTTGGTACGACGGGCAGTTGGTGTACTACATCACTACGGATATTTCCGATGCGCCGATGGCCGCGAAGATGCAGGCCAATTATGTGCCGCGCCTGGCCAATGCCTTGCCGGATGCGCCGGGGCCGTTCCCGTTGGCGACGTTTGATCGGGTTTATAAGTTTGCCGATGGCAGCCAGCCCAGTGTGTTGCCGTCGATTCCGCTGCCATTGGGGGCGGGCAATCAAGACCCTGCGTACAGCCCGTTGTGGCATGTGTATGAGGTGCGCTGGTTGCGCGGCCCGCATACCGAGTTGCGTTCGGCCGATACCTTGTTGCAAGCGCAGGAGGAGGGGCGGGTGAGCGTGCGGCCGACCGGGATTATCGCCAACTGTCCGGTGGTGCGGGTGGGTGATCAGCTGTTGCAGCGGCCATAAAATCGGGCGCACGAGGCTGTGACTCAGTTTTGCTCATCCACTTGATGAAGACCGCAGCGGTTGGAGCTGCTGATTAATTTTCTGGTCATCGCCGCAGGGTTGATGCCGTTGTGCAGCCCGTGTGCTCGGGTTGCTTTCGTCTAGCACTGCTGAGTGTCAGCGATTTACTGGCGGTGGCTGGTTGCGTTTAAATCTTAAAACGCCCTAGGGTTGTTTGGTTTTTGCTGGCCAGCAGCGCCAGTTCACCGCCAAGGCGTGCCGATTCGGCGGCGCTGTTGGCCGAGTGCTGGGAGAGGGCACTGATTTCGTTGAGGTCGCGGGAGATTTCTTCTGCGACCTGGGACTGCGAACGGGCCGCCGCGACAATCGAGTGGTTGCGCTCGTTGATATTGCCGACCACCTCGCGAATGGACGCCAACGCCTGGCCGGCCTGCTGGCTGATGGCGACGGCATCATTCACCCGTGCTTGACCGTCGTGCATTACGGCCGAGGCTTCCTTGGCACCGAGCTGCAGTTTTTCGATCATCTGCTTGATGGTTTCGGTGGCTTGCTGCGTCTTGTTGGCCAGGGCGCGAACTTCGTCGGCCACCACGGCAAAACCACGGCCGGCATCCCCGGCGCGGGCCGCCTCGATTGCCGCATTCAGGGCCAATAAATTGGTCTGGGCGGCAATCCCTTGAATGACATCGATAATTGAACCGATGCTTTGCGAATCCCGCTCAACCTGGCTAATGACGCTGCTCGCCCGGTCGACAGCAGTCGAGAGCGAGCGAATCTGTAGCACGGCGCTGTCTACGGTTTGCTGGCCGGCCAGCGAGGTGGCATCTGCTGCTTGTGCGGCGCAGTCGGCTTCGGCAGCGTTGCTGGCGACCTGGTTGACCGATACCGACATCTGCGTCACCGCCGTGGCGATTTGTTCCAGGCGCTGACGCTGTTGTTGAATGGCCGTATTGGCTTGGTCGGAGAGCTGTTTTGAGCCGCTGACAATCTGCGTCAAGGCATCAGTTTGCTCGGCCACTTCGCGGACCACATGGTGGACTTTTTCAATAAAGGCGTTGATCGCTTTGGTCAGCGCTTGCAGTTCGTCCTGGCGGTGGTAGCGGATGCGCTGGGTTAAATCGCCTTCGCCGACCGCCATGTTCTGCGCGATTTCGACAATCCCGGTTATCGGCCGCACCACCAGTGCGCGGACCAGCAAGATCACCAGGCCAATCAACACCAGCACTATGGCGGCGGACATCAATAGGCTGGTTTCTATGCTGGCTTGTATCGTTTGCTGGATCGGTCGCAGGCTCCAGGCCACCCCAAAGGCGCCAATATAGGTTGGCTGTTGGCCGCTGAAGACCGGCACCAGAATCAGCAGATGCTCGTTGGTTTGCTGGGTCCAGGTTTCGCCGCGCTCTAACTGCGCACGGGCCGCTTGCAGCTTGCTGTGCAAATCAACCGGAGCCTGGCCTTCGTTGTTATGGCTGATTAGGGCTTGGTCTTTTTGATCGAAGGCCGCCAGCGCATCAATCGCTGGGCCCTTCTGGGCGAGTAAGGCTTTTACTTCCAGCTGGATATTGTCCACCTTGCGAAAACGCATGGGCGCGGCGATGCGGTCGGCCACCAGTTTGGAGATGATCAATTCGTTGAGCTGGTTTTCACGCAGCAGACCATCCCGGAAGTTCTGCATGCCCAGCAGGGTTACCACCACCAGCCCGGCAGCCACTAGGCTGCCCACCGCCACCACCATTTTCTGGTTGATGCTCCAGTTCTGGAAAAATGCAACGCCGCTATTGCCAAGCATGCCGGCACTCCTTTGCGTGCTCTTGCCAATCGAGGCATAGGCCGCAGTAGGTGGTCACAGGGCTTCGACGTTAATGCCGATAGTTACCGCGCCGATGACGGCTGCCGAGGCCGGGTCAACGACGGGCAGGCTGAGCTGCGCTTGGAAGGCTTGGGTTGATTCATCTTTTTCCACTTCGCTGAGGTGAATGGAGTCGGCTCCGGCAGAGTAGGTTTTCTGCCATTTGTCTTCATCGCCTTGCCAGTAGTCGGAGGTAATTTCACTCTGGCCGACGTTCAAGCCGTGATTGTCCATGACGAAAATTTCGGAATAGAGGCCATTACTGGACGTTTGCTTTTGCTTGAGCAAGGCCGAGAGGCTATTGCCGAGGGTCTTCTGAATCAGCGGCTGGTCGGCGGCAGTGGTTTCCGCCCGCCACTGTTTGTCCAGGGCATCGATATCGGCCTGGGTCAGTTTGGCATTGGCGGCATTTTGGCTGTTGATTGAGGCGATGATGACTGGATCGTTGAGCCAGACCTTGATCACTTCGGCTTGCGCCTTGAGCGGGGCTTCGAACTCGTTGGCAAACGCGGGGGAGAGGTATGCACAGGCGGCGCAGGCGATAAGTACGGCAAGTGACTTCATGGGTAACACTCCATTGCGGTTGGCGATAAACCTTCGGCTGTAAACATTTTTGGATTGTTTGCCGAAGATTCTGTCGTCTGGAGTGGTGGAGCTTAGACGAGCTTTGCTGGGAGGCCGTCGCCTGTTAAATCGGCGCTAGGGCGCGGCGGTTGCTCGGCGTCTGACGTGCTTGCGACTCAAGGGCTGAGCCGCGCGCCCTTATTCTGGCGACCTGCAGGCGGCCGGAAATGCCGCCAGCCATTCAGAGAGCCAGTCTTAGCTGCCCTTAACCGCGCTCCAGATCCGGCTGGCGACACTGACCAGTGCCAGCACCACTGCGCCGGCCACTATGCCGGCCAAGCCGTTCAGTACTGGCGCGGTAAGCACCGCCAGCACGCTGCCAATGGCGGGCAGATTGCCGGCGCTGGTGGCCAGTTGTTCGAGCAGGTGGTGGGCCGCCGGGACGCCGTGGGTGAGGATACCGCCGCCGACCATAAACATTGCCGCAGTGCCGATCACCGACAGGCTTTTCATCAGCCAGGGCGCGGCGCTGAGCAGCAGGTTGCCGAGGGCGCGCAGGGCACTGGAGGTTTTGCGGCTGAGGTAGAGACCGGCGTCGTCAAGTTTGACGATGCCGGCCACCAAGCCATAAACGCCGACGGTCATCACTATGGCGATCAAGGCCAGTACGGTGAATTGCTTGATAAAGGGTTCGCCGGCCACGGTGCCGAGGGTGATGACGATGATTTCCGCCGACAGAATAAAATCGGTACGCACCGCGCCGCGAATCTTGTCTTGCTCAAAGGCCAGCAAATCAACCGCCGGGTCGCTGAGCGCATCGACCAACTCGGCATGATGGGCGGCGTCGCTGTCGGCGTTGCGCAGGTACTTGTGGGCGAGTTTCTCGAAACCTTCAAAGCACAGGTAGGCGCCGCCCAGCATCAGCAGTGGTATCACCGCCCACGAGGCGAAGGTGCCGATCAGCAGCGCCGCCGGCACTAGGATCAGCTTGTTCTTGAACGAGCCTTTGGCCACCGCCCAGACCACCGGTAATTCGCGGTCGGCATTCACGCCGGCCACTTGCTGGGCGTTGAGGGCCAGGTCGTCACCGAGCACGCCGGCGGTTTTCTTGGCCGCCACTTTAGTCATCAGCGCCACGTCGTCGAGCACGCTGGCGATGTCATCAATCAGGGTGAAGAGGCTGCTGCCGGCCATTGGGTTGTTCCTGGGGGTGTGGGCTATGCCGCGTAATCGGGCATGAGGTGTGGCGATTAGAAGGCATTGCCGAGGTCGGGTAAAGCCGCATGCCGAAAAGCTAATTGATTTTGGTCAAGAGGCGTCGCCCGCGTCGCGGATTAAGCTGCACGGTCGGTCATGTTTTGCGACGTGCAGTCCGTCGGCCGAGACGGTACACGACGTCGCTTTGACTAGCCTTGATCGAAGGGTCGGGCTCACGCAAGGAACCCTCATATGAACTTCAAACTGACAACGGCAGTGCGCATGTTTCTCGGTTTCAGCATTGCGCCGCTAGGGCTGCTGTTGCTGGCGCTGTATGGGCTGAGCAATCTGGCGACCCTGCGTGATCAGGCCACCACCATCGTCAATCAGGATTGGCCGAAGATCGAACCGATCATGCAGATCGCCACCGGCGTGCGCGACAACGCGCGCAATACTCGGGATCTGCTGCTGAACAAGGACAATGTCCAGGCCAGCGAGTCGGTGCAGGTGACCAAACAACGCATCAGCCAGGCCATGGATACCCTTGGGCCGCTGCTTTATCTGCCCAAGGGCCAGGCATTGTTTCGTCAGCTCAAGGCGCACCGGGAAGCCTATGTGGCGGCCTTCACTGAAACCCTGGCGCTGCTTCAGCAGGGGCAGGCAGAGCAGGCCCATGCCGTGTTGCAGGCCCGCGTGATACCGGCCGAGTTGCAGGTTTATGAGAGCCTGAATGGTCTGATGGCGCTGCAGTCCGAGGTATTTGCCCAGCGTGGCACCACGGCGGTGGCGGTTTACACCAATGTGCGCGCCACCATGCTCGGTATTCTCCTGGTGTGTTTGGCGCTGGTGGTGGCTGCGGCACTGATAGTCACCCGCAGCGTGACCCGACCGCTGGGCGGCGAGCCGCTTACTGCCGCGCAGATCGTCCGGCAGATTGCCATGGGCGACCTGACCGGCCAGGTGCCGGTGCGTGCCGGCGATACGGACAGCCTGATGGCGGACATGCAGGGCATGCAGCAGAGCCTCAGCGATATCGTGCGGCAGATTTCCGATTCGGTTGATCAGGTGGCGTCCTCCTCGGAAGAACTGAGCGCCGTGAGCAGTGAAACCACCGCTAACCTGCAACGCCAAAGTGAGGAAATCGAACAGGCGGCCACGGCGGTCAACCAGATGACCGCTGCGGTGGATGATGTGGCGCGCAACGCGGTGAGCACCTCCGAAGCTTCGTTGCAGTCCGAACAGTCTGCCCAGCGCGGGCGCGTGCAAGTGCTGAAGACCGTGGAGTCGATCAGTGCCCTGGCCCGCGGTGTCACCGACACCTCGCAATGCATTGAGCACCTGGCTGGCCGCGTACATGAGATCAGTCGGGTACTGGAGGTCATCCGTTCGATTGCCGATCAGACCAATCTGCTGGCCCTGAATGCGGCCATCGAAGCCGCGCGAGCAGGTGATGCCGGGCGCGGCTTTGCTGTGGTGGCCGATGAAGTGCGGGCACTGGCTCATCGCACCCAGCAGTCCACCGAAGAGATCGAACAGATGATCGGCGCAATCCGACATGACACCGACGAAGCGGTGACGGCCATGCACAGCAGTAACTGCTTGGCCAGTGCGACGCTGGAGGTGGCTCGTTCGGCAGGCGAAGCGCTGGAGGAAATTACCCAGTCGATCTCGCAGATCAACGAGCGCAATCTGATGATCGCCAGTGCCTCGGAGCAGCAGGCGCAGGTGGCCCGTGAGGTGGACCGCAATCTGATCGGCATTCGCGACCTGTCCCAGCAGGTGCTTGATGGTGCGCGGCATACCGATATCGCCGGGCAGGAGCTGTCGCGCATGGCGGTCGCCCTGAACGGTTCGGTGGCGCGCTTCTCGCTGGCCAGCTAAGACTCGGTGCGCAATCGAGAGGACTAAAAAAGCGTGCCCGCGGGCACGCTTTTTTTCGTCGGCAACAGAGCCTAGATGTTGTCGTCTGTCGCTTCGAGTCGTGCCAGGCGTTCTTCCAGAGCGACGATGCGCGCTTCCAGGGCTTCGAAGCGTTCGGCGCTGCTGCCGCTGCTGCCGTGGCTGTCGCTGCGCTCGGCCGGGCGGGCGCTGAGGGCGGCTTGCAGATCGGCCGGGTTGCCGAGCAGATGCATATAGCGCTCTTCGCGCTGACCGGTTTGGCGTGGCAATTGGCAGGCGATGCCGCGGGCGATTAAGCGTTCAAGCTGGTGCTGCAGGTCGGCAATGTCGTCGAAGTCGTGCATGCGCTGGCTGCGGGTCAGCAGTTCATTCAGGGTTTGCGGGCCACGCAATAGCAACAGACCGCTGAGGATGACTTGCGCCGGCACCAGCTCCAGGGTTTTCTCGCAGCGTTGCTCCCAGCGATCGGCGCGGCTGCCCATCACCAGGCGCGCCAGGCCACGGCCTTCGAGGCTGCGCAGGCTCTGGCCGACTTGCCCGGGGGTGAGGCTCATCAGTGGTTCGCGGCTGGTTTTTTGGTTGCATGCCAGTACCACGGCGTTGAGCGTCAGCGGGTAACTTTCCGGGGTGGTGGCCTGTTTTTCGATCAGGCAACCGAGCACCCGCGCTTCGCTGCTGGTGAGCGGTTCGTCGCCGAGTGGGCCGGTGGCTTGGTTGTCGGGCTGGTCGGTCATGGCGGCATTCCCCTGCGCTGAAAAGGTCACTAGCCTAGCTTGACTGGAACCGCGCGCCCAGCCCGACGTCGCCGGGCTTTGACCGAGACGGCGGTGTCGCGACGCTATCGGCACAGCTTCGCGCGGCGCGACGGGCTATTATCGGCGCCGCGCAGACTTCTCCTGCCGCGCTACCCTTATGGCCCCAGGCGCGGTCAACGGAGTGACAGCTTATGTACGCAACCCTCGACAGAGTTTTTGGTTACCAAGAGTTTCGCCCCGGCCAGGAGGCGGTGATCAGCGCGGTGCTGGCCGGGCGTTCGGCGGCGGCAATCTTCCCCACCGGCTCTGGCAAGTCGCTGTGCTATCAATTGGCCGCGCTGCATTTGCCGCACCTGACGCTGGTGGTCTCACCGCTGCTGGCTTTGATGCAGGACCAGTTGGCCTTTCTCGCCAAGCGTGGCATCAGCGCGGCCAGCATCGACTCGGCCCAGAGCCGCGAGCAAACCAGTGCGGTGATGGCGCGGGCCAAAGCCGGCGAGCTGAAGGTGCTGATGATCTCGGTGGAGCGGCTGAAGAATGAGCGCTTTCGCAACTTTATCCAGCAGGTGCCGATCTCCCTGCTGGTGGTCGACGAGGCCCACTGCATCTCCGAGTGGGGGCATAACTTTCGCCCCGATTACCTGAAGTTACCCGACTACCAGCGCCAGTTCGGCATCCCGCAAGCCTTGCTGCTGACTGCCACCGCGACGCCGGCGGTGATCGTCGACATGCAGGCCAAGTTCGCCATCGCCGCCGATGATGTGATCACCACAGGTTTCTATCGGCCCAACCTGAACTTGCTGGTGGAGCCGGTCAGCGGCCCCGACAAACGACGTCGGCTGGTCGAGTGGCTGTCAACCCGTGCCGGTCAGCCGAGCATCGTCTACGTGACCCTGCAAAAAACCGCCGAGCAGCTGGCCGAGCATCTAAGCCAGCGTGGCATCGCCGCCAATGCCTATCACGCCGGCATGCCCCATGAGCGGCGCGAGGCGATTCAGCAGCAGTTTATGGCCGGCCAGCTCAACTGCATTGTCGCCACCATCGCCTTCGGCATGGGCATCGACAAGAGTGACATCCGCAACGTGGTGCATTTCGATCTTCCCAAATCGATCGAAAACTACAGCCAGGAAATTGGTCGCGCCGGCCGCGATGGGCAGCCGTCCGACTGCCTGGTGTTGGCCAATCGCGACAGCCTCAATGTGCTGGAGAACTTCGTCTACGGCGACACGCCGGAGCTGGACGGCATTCGCTGCGTGTTGGATGAATTGCAGGCAGCCGGCGCCGGGCAGCAATGGGAGCTGCTGCTGAATGCCCTGTCGGAGCAGAGCAATATCCGCCAGCTGCCGCTGAAAACGCTGCTGGTGCAGTTGGAACTGAAGGGCATTATCGCCCCGCGTTACGCCTACTTTGCCGAGTACAAGTTTAAGTACCTGCTCGAACCCGAGGCCTTGCTGGCGCAGTTTAGCGGCGAGCGCCGGCAGTTCGTCGAGGCGCTGGTACACAGCTCCAGCCGGGCGCGCACCTGGTGTACAGTGGATTTCGATGCCCTCTATCAAGCCCATCAGGCCGAGCGCAGCCGGGTGGTCAAGGCGCTGGATTACTTCCAGGAAAAAGGCTGGATCGAGCTGGAAAGCAAACAGATGACCGAGGTCTACGCGCTGCTGCAAGCGGACTTCGATCCGGCCGTGCTGAGCCTGGAGTTGCATGGCTATTTTCAGGGTAAAGAAGCCAGTGAGATTGCCCGGATTCACGCCATGCTGGCGTTGTTTGCCAGTGAGCAATGCCTAAGTCAGCGCCTGGCGGCCTACTTTGGCGACACTCAAGCGCCGCTGCAGTGCGGGCATTGTTCGGTGTGCAGCTGGCGGGTCGCGCAGCTACCGGAGCCGCCGTCTTTACCAGCCTTGGCTGGGCTAAACCTTGCGCAACTGTGTGACGCTTTCGAGCAACGCCATCAAGCGTTCAAGGGCCAGCCGGCCAGCGCCGAATGCCTGACACGCTTTCTCTGCGGGATTAGCGTGCCGCTGTTTACCAAGCTGAAAGCACGCAGCATTAATGGCTTTGCCGCGCTGGAGAACTACCCCTACGCCGCCGTGCGGCAGTGGGTGCAGCAGTCGCTGGCGGGGCAATAATTTCATCGGCTGGCCAACCTTGTAGGAGCGGATTTATCCGCGATGGGTCGGTGCAGACAGCGCAGCTATCAAGGCTAATGCCCTCTAGCGAAAGGGGTTCTCACAACGCATAACGGCTGTAGAACCATAAAAAAACCGCCCGTAGGCGGTTGTTTGTGCGTGTCTGCGTGGTGCAGATCAGCACCGGTATTAAGGTGTAACTCCGGTTTCCCGGTTGTTCGTCTGCGGGTGGCCTTTGCAGGCCGTTGTTATCTGTAATGTCGGTCAATCCGCTACCGGTTATTTTATCACGCACATGCAGTGCGGTTTGCTCAGATCCAGATGCGCTTTCAACCTTACTTTTGCTGATGTGTCATGTAAATGTTGATTGGCTTTGCTGGTAGTACGCACTGCATTACTGAGCGATAAACCTTCGGTTTTTGGTCTGACCTTGTACGCAGCCGACTTGGAACTGGTTGACTCGATCACTGGCGCGACCGACGACGCGGCTTATCTGTTCCGGCTTCACCGGGGGTTCAGGTGCCTGCGCCGCTTTTGTTGCTTTGAGTGATCTGCGTCGAGAGCGGCAAGCTGCTGTTGAATCGGGCTATCTGCATATGCGTCCTCTTCTGTCGTGCTTATGGTTTGATACTAAAACGAATTTCAGAGAGTGGGTTATACGGATTAGCGATAGCTCCAGCAGGCTTAGACGCAACCTCTGGGGTACAAAGAAAAAGCCCGGCGCAGTGGCCGGGCTTGGTCGTGTAGTGCTTAACAATCAATCGTCGTGGTGGTGCTTCTTGTGGTGCTTCTTTTTATGGCCGCGGTGATAGCCATTGTCGTGGTCGCCGTCGCGATAGCGCGAGCCGCCGGAGCGATGATCATCATCATCATCTTCGTCGCCGCCATAGGCGTTGCCGAGGGCGCCGCCCGCCGCGCCGCCCACACCGGCACCGAGAATGCCACCGGTACTGCCGCCCACCTTGTTGCCGATGACTTGGCCGCCGGCTGCGCCGAGGCCGCCACCAATCGCCGCTTCAGTGCGGTTGTTTTTGTTCGCACCAACTGCGCTACCGGCCGCGCCACCGACACCGGCGCCGATCGCCGCGCCGGTGCTGCCACCAAGCTGTTCACCGACCACAGTACCCAGCACGCCACCGAGGGCGCCGCCAACTGCGGTTTCGGTATTGCTGCCCGCCAGTGCCAGGCCGGCAGACAAAGTAAGAGGGAGAAGAAACACTGCTGCGAACTTCATGACATTGCGCTCGTGGGTGGATATGCCGCGCATGCTGACCAGCTGTTTGGCGCTTGGCAAATCCATTCGTCGGGACTGCGCGCAAGGTCACGGCCTGCGCGGTGGAGGCTTAGCGGCGGGGGCTTGGCGGGAACTCGGAGGGGCGATTGTTGTCCAGTTTTAGTGGCTTAACCATAGACTTGTGTCGGTCGGCGCCAAGCCCGCCGGGTTGGGATAATTGAGTGGTATCAGGGTGCGTTTTTGCAGCTGCGCCTGCTCGGCGATTTTGCCGTAGTGGCGCAAAAACAACGCACGCAAACTGCCGTCGGCTTGCACCTGTGCCAGGCCATCGGCAAAGCGCTGTTTGAGCTGTGGGTTGCGTTGGTTGAAGGTGTAATACACCGGCAATTCGTAAACCAAGGCCAGATGCGGCTCCACGATTAAGTCGGGAAACTCCTCGGCATGCGCCTCGAGTTCTGGCCAGGCCTCATGCAGGCCACGGTGGTAATAGTCGAAGCGATGCTTGTTGAGCATCGGCAGCAAGTTAGCTGGATTGGCCACCCCCACTACCGGTAATTGGTTGCGGTCAAACAGGACAAAGTCGCCCCATTGATTGCCAAAACCACCGGTCATTAGACGCAGTTCGGCCAGCGTATTCACCTGGGCAAAGCGCTCGGTATCGGCCTTGTGAATAAGTAACAGTCGGTAGCCGAGCATGCCGGCGTGCAGGTCGTAGGGCAGCATGGCAAAGTCGCGCAAGCGCTGATCGGTGGGCGGCACGAAAGCCAGGTCAACCAAGCCGTCGCGCAGCATCATCAGGCAGCGCTCTTGGGCGGGGTCGGCTTGAGCGCTGGGGGCGATGCTCAGCTCGCCATAACGCTCGGCGGTGCGCGCCAGAATCAGTTTGGTCAGCTCGAGACGGTAGGCGTATTTGTCCGCCGCGTATTGGCAGAGTTGCAGCTCGGCGGCGTGGCTCGGCTGCGCAGTAAACAGCCCGGCCAACAACGCCGCCAGCAATAATTGAAGACCGCGCATTGCATTGAACTCTATCCGCCGAGTCGCGAAGTATAGCCGCGCGCTTGCAGGGCCGTCATTGCGCCGGGTTAAACAATCCGTGCGCTGGTTTGGCTGGCGCGTAGGCGAATGGCAACGAACTTCGAGGTCGGCGTATGGCTGCCGACGCCGACGCTGTCGAGCGGCACCAGTGGATTGGTCTCCGGGTAATAGGCGGCCGCTTGGCCTTGGGGGGTATCGAAAGCAAGCAGGGTAAAGTTATTCACCCGGCGCTCATGGCCATCGTCCCACAGCGAAAAAATATCGACCTTTTGTCCCGCCACAAAGCCCAGGCGGCGGATGTCTTCGGCATTCACCAAGACCACCTCGCGCTGGCCCTTGACCCCGCGGTAGCGGTCATCGAGGCCGTAGATGGTGGTGTTGTACTGGTCGTGGGAACGCAGGGTTTGTAGGATCAGATCGGGTTGCGCGCCGCTCTGTTGCACCTTGGCATGTAGCAGGCTGATGGGCAGTGGGTTGCCGATCAGGTTGGCGCGGCCATTGGCGGTTTGCCAGCGGCGCTCAGCGGCGGCATTGCCCAGGTAGAAACCGCCTGGTTGTTTGAGTCGCTGATTGAAGTCGCTGAAACCTGGGAGGGTGTCGGCGATCAGCTCACGAATGCGGTCGTAGTCGGCAATCAGCGCGCTCCAGTCGACTGGATGCGTGCCGAGGGTGGCTTGGGCAATGCCGGCGATTATCGCCGGTTCCGAACGCATCAGCTTTGAGATGGGTTCGAGCTGGCCATGGGAGGCGTGCACCATGCTGAACGAGTCTTCCACCGTCACCGCTTGCGGCCCGCCGGCTTGTCGGTCGATGTCGGTGCGGCCCAGGCACGGCAGGATCAGTGCGTCCCGGCCGCAGGTCAGGTGGCTGCGATTGAGCTTGGTGCTGATCTGCACCGTCAGCGCGCATTGCTGCAACGCCTGGTGGGTGCGCGGGCTGTCCGGGGTGGCCTGGGCGAAGTTGCCGCCCAAGCCAATAAATACCTTGGAGCGGCCCTCGAGCATGGCGTTGATCGCATCCACCGTGTTGTGGC